>CAXUEM010000188.1:0-1973 GCA_964249885.1 uncultured Hymenobacter sp.
GCACCAGCTCAGGGCTGACCTGCTCCAGGGCCGGGAAAGAGTCGCGGTGCAAAACGTATAAGGTTGTTTCGCCCACGGCCACACCCTGCCCCTGGATGATGCGCAGCCGCGAGTACGGCAGCACGCCGCTCACGCTGCCCGCCTCAGCCCGAAACACCGGCTCGCGCTGCCCGTGGCGCAGGCCAAAGAACTGCAGGCCACCCGTCACCACCGCCATCAGAAACTCGGCCGCGCTGCCGGGCTCCACAATGATTTCGCCGGGAGCATAGCGGCGGCCCTCACCCTGCGCCAGCAGCCAGGCGGAGGTGGCCGCCGGCAGGCCGGCAAAAGCCGTGATGGTTTCCAGGTCGGCGGCGGTGAGCGGGGCGGGCGTGGGCATAGCCTGCTCAACTACTGCGGGGGCCCGAAGGTTATCTACCCCCTGCTGGCTGCCCCCGGCGCATAAAAAAAGCCCCGGCCTCACAAGGAAGCCGGGGCTTTTCAGCGAAACCTGGTAAGTGCGCCGGCTTCAGCCGGCAGCGAAATTACTGAGGGGTCGTGGTGGTGCTGGTGCCAGCGCCGGCGTCGGTGCCAGCGGCCGGAGCCATAGCGCCGCCTTCGGTGGCGGTGCCCGTAGCGGGAGCGCCGGTGCCGGCCGAGTCAGCGCTCATGGCGCTGCCCGTGGCGGGAGCAGTAGTCTCGGGGGTGCCAGCCTCCGTCGAGGTCGTCTCGGTGGTGGTGGTCTTCGACTCGCAGGAAGCCAGGCCCAGGGCCAGGAACAGGGCAGATACTTTCAGCAGATTTTTCATTCTGGTGTAGGTTTGAAGTGTAGTTAAGATTAAAACCGCCCTTTATGCGGGCTTTACCGGATGGTAACCCGCCCGCCGAAAACTTTTTTTCGCGGGGTTACATCTCCCCTATTTCCAGCATTAATCGCTAAACGATGAGTCAGGGCCCGTCACCACCCGCCGCCGCGCCAGCCGCTCCGTCGGCGGCCGATGCGGCGCTGATTGCCGCCATCCGGGCGGGCGACGAGCGGGCCCTGGCCCAGCTTTACCGGCTGCACTGGCCCATGGTGTCGCATTTCGTGCTGCAGAACAGCGGCTCGGAAGACGACGCCCAGGACGTGTACCAGGAGGGCGTGATGGTGTTTTATGAAAAGGTGCGCGAAGGCTCCCTGGAGCTGAGCTGCCAGATTAAAACCTACCTCTACGCCGTCTGCCGCCGCCTCTGGCTCAAGCGCCTGACGGGCAAAAGCCGCTTCGGCGTGCGCTTGCTTGATGACGAGGAAGTCGGCATTGCCACGCTGCCCACCGGCGCCGCCGACGACCTGCGCGAGGCCGAGGAGCGCGAGACCCGCTTCACCCTCATGGAGCAGACGCTGGCCCAGCTCGGCGAGCCCTGCCGCTCGTTGCTGGAGGGGTTTTACCTGCTCGACAAATCCATGCAAGACCTCACGGCCGAGCACGGCTACACCAACGCCGACAACGCCAAAAACCAGAAGTACAAGTGTTTAGTCCGGCTGAAAAAATTGTTTTTCGCCGTTTATAAAGAAGAAGCCTAGCCTGCCGCGCGTGCCCTGCGGCGAGAGTAGTTACGAATTACCAGCATGCTGACCGAAGCCGATTATTACGCCTTATTTGAAGCCCTCGACCGCGGCGAGCTGGCACCCGATGCCCGCGCCGGCCTGCGCGCCCGCTTGGCCCAGGAGCCCGCGCTGGCCCAGCGCTACGCCGAGTTCCGGGAAGTAAGCAGCACCCTGACGGCCTACGCCGGCCGCCGCCGCACCCGCCAGCAGCTGCGCGCGCTGCACGCGGCCATGCTGGACGCCGAAGCCCCCACTCCCCTGCTGACCGCCGAGGTGAACCCCGCCGTGCCGCTGAGCGCGCCGCCGGCCGCCGCGCCCATGCTGCGCATCTCCCGCGTCGAGCGGCGCCTGCGCGACTTTTGGAACGGGCACCGCGCCACCATCGGCGTGGCCGCGTCGGTGGCCG
>CAXUEM010000188.1:1983-6416 GCA_964249885.1 uncultured Hymenobacter sp.
GTGATGGCCGTCTTCAGCACCCTGCTGGGCCTGGAGTGGTACCGCACTTACCAGACCCAGCCCTCGCTGCATGGCTACCAGGTGATGCGCCGCGAGGTGGAAAAGCTCAAGCAGAACCAGCGGGCCGTAAACCGCATTCTCAAAGACATCGACCCGGCCATCAAAACGCCGGGCGAGGCCGGCAACCAGGGCAAGTTCAGCGGCACGGGCTTCGCTCTAACCGCCGACGGCTACCTGGCCACGAGCTACCACGTCATTCAGGGCGCTGACTCGCTGGTGGTGGAGGGCCGCGACAAGCGCCGCTACCGCGCCGAGGCCGTGTACGCCGACCGCAAGCACGACTTAGCCATCCTGCGCATCACCGAGGCCGGGTTTGCCGGCTTCGGGCGCCTGCCCTACGCCGTGAAGGCCGGCGAGGCCGACCTGGGCGAGCGGGTGTACACGCTGGGCTACCCCCGCGAAGACGTGGTCTACGGCGAGGGTGCGTTGAGCGCGCAGTCGGGCTTCGAGGGCGACACGGCCTTCTACCAAATCAGCATCCCGGTGAACCCCGGCAACTCCGGCGGCCCCCTATTGGACGAGCGCGGCAACCTGATTGGCATCATCAGCGGGCGGCAGGCCGACGTGCAGAGCGCCGCCTTTGCCACCAAGTCCTCGTTCCTGGTCCGGCTGGTCGACTCGCTCGCGGCGGCGCAGCCGGCGCAGGCCTACAAGCTGCCGCGCCAGGGCCAGCTGGCCGGCGCCTCGCGGCCCCGGCAGCTGCAGAAGCTGCGCGACTTTGTGTTCGTGGTGAAAGTGTACGAGTGAGACTCTATTATCCAGGCAGTACCCCCTGCTGGCTAGCTCAGTTTATTTCGCCCGGCCCAAGCTCCACACTAGCTTGGGCCGGGCGAATTATTTTAGGGTTACGGCGAATTGTTTGGCAGCCAAATGCAGCCCGACCCGCACTTCTTGCGTAGAGGCGAAACGCGGCCGCCCAACGGCCGGCCGCAACACCTTTCTCCTCAAACATCTTATTACCTTTCTGATGGAACCCCAAATCGAACAGCAGCTCGAGAAAATCATGCCCGAAGACCTGGCCCGCACTTTCGAGAGCGCCTACCACGTATTTCAGGGCCGCCACGAGCACATGGACGACCTGCTCAAGCACGGCGGCACGCTGCTGCGCAAAGTGGCGCAGAAACTCAATTCCACCCAGATGATTCTGGGCATCGCCGGCATCGCGGCCGTCGCCGTAGTGCTCGTGAACCGCGCCCAGAACGAAGAGCACGAGCATGAGCACGGCCACGGCGGTGGCCAGCCGGGGCGCCAGCAGCTCGGCCAGGGCGGGCAGGCCAAGGCTAAAAAGCAGGGCCAGGGTGCCGACGAGCGGCACAGCTAGGCCTGTATTCTAGTAGTCTCAGACAGCGAGCGGCCCTCTTCGGAGGGCCGCTTTTTTTGGCGTTTGTGCCGGTTGCGGCTGGCTCGCGGCAGCCAGCAGGGGGTAGCTGAAAATTATAGTGGCCTCAGCTATTGCCAGTTCGCCAAATCACCGTACCTTTGCAGTCCTTAAATCAAAAATAAACTCCCTCCGCAGCGATGGCCAAGAAAGGAAACCGGGTGCAGGTTATCATGGAATGCACCGAGCACAAAAACTCGGGGCTGCCGGGCACCTCGCGCTATATCACGACTAAGAACCGCAAGAACACCCCCGAGCGCATCGAATTGAAGAAATTCAATCCCGTGATGCGCAAGATGACGGTTCACAAAGAAATTAAGTAAGGCTTAACCGCCTCATTTACCCTTAATCAGCTTTTCAGCTCCTGAGTTATGGCTAAGAAAGTAGTAGCAACCCTGAAAGTCGCCGGCGGCAAAGACTGGGCAAAAGTTATTCGCACGGTGCGCTCGGAGAAAACCGGCGCCTACACCTTCCGCGAGGAGATGGTGCCGGTCGATAAAGTACAGGAATACATCAGCACCGGCCTCAAGTAGGCGCTGGTTTGCTGGCTGAGCAGTGAAAAAGTCCCACCTTCGTGGGACTTTTTTGGTTTCAGACGTTTGTCATGCTGAGGAACGAAGCATCTTATCACCGCGGCGTTTATCAGAATTTTCAAATCAAGGCGACGCGTGGGTGATAAGGTCCTTGCGTTGCTCAGGATGACAGATTTTAATCGATGGGCTTATTCGATTTTTTCAAGAAAGACAAGGAAAGCCAGGAGCAGCAGGCCTCGCTGGACGCGGGTCTGGAGAAAACCAAGACCAGTTTTTTCGGGCAGCTCAGCAAGGCCGTGGCCGGCAAGAGCACTGTCGATGAGGCCGTACTCGACGACCTCGAAAGCCTGCTGGTGCACGCCGACGTGGGCATCGACACGACAGTGAAGGTTATTGACCGCATCGAGAAGCGCGTGGCCCGCGACAAATATGTGACCACCGGCGAGCTGGACCGCATTCTGCGCGAGGAAATCGTGGCCCTGCTGGAAGACAACAACACCGGCTCGGCGGCCATCCTGGACCGCGCCGATAGCCCGGGCCAGCCCTTTGTCATCATGGTAGTCGGCGTGAACGGGGTGGGCAAAACCACGACCATCGGCAAGCTGGCGCACCGCTTCCACGCGGCCGGCAAAAAGGTGGTGCTCGGCGCGGCCGACACCTTCCGGGCCGCGGCGGTGGACCAGCTCATCGTCTGGGGCGGGCGCGTGGGCGTGCCCGTCATCAGCCACGGCATGAACACCGACCCCGCCTCCGTGGCCTACGACGCCGTGAAGCAGGGCGTGGAGCTGGGCGCCGACGTGGTCATCATCGACACGGCCGGCCGGCTGCACAACAAGGTGAACCTGATGAACGAGCTCAGCAAAATCAAGCGCGTGATGCAGAAGGTGCTGCCCGACGCCCCGCACGAGGTGCTACTGGTGCTGGACGGCAGCACGGGCCAGAACGCATTTTTGCAAGCCAAGGAATTCACCCGCGCCACCGAGGTATCGGCCCTGGCCATCACCAAGCTCGACGGCACGGCCAAGGGCGGCGTGGTCATCGGCATCTCTGACCAGTTCAACATTCCGGTGCGCTACATCGGCGTGGGCGAGAAGATGACCGATTTGCAGCTTTTCGACCGGACGACGTACGTAAACTCGCTGTTCAAAAAATAGCGCCGCCGGCACGCCGGCCGCAACGCCTACCCCGCTGTTCCCCCTGCTAGCCGGCTGGGGCGCCCGCCACAACCAACCCCTCTCCTCATGACTGACATTAAAACCCTTGCCGTAGTGGGCGCCGGCACCATGGGCCAGGGCATTGCCCAGTTGGGCGTGCAGCACGGCTTTCCGACGGTGCTGTTCGACCTGAACCAGGCAGCGCTGGACCGGGCCCAGCAGGGGGTCGCGGCGGGTTTGGGTAAGCTGGTGGAGAAAAACAAGCTCAGCGCCGAATCCCGCGAGCAGGCCCTGGCCCTTCTCAGCTGCACCACCGAGCTAAGCGCGGTGCGGGCCGACCTGATTGTGGAGGCTGTAGTCGAGCGGCTTGACGTGAAGCATCAACTCTTCAAGGAGTTGGCGGCGCTGAACGGGCCGGCTACCATTCTGGCTTCTAATACCTCGTCGCTGCCCATCACCCGGCTGGCGGCGCCGGTGCCGCACCCGGAGCGCGTGGTGGGCATGCACTTCTTCAATCCGGCGCCGCTCATGGCCTTGGTCGAGGTTATCAGCGGCGCCGCCACCGCGCCGGCCGTGGCCGATGCCGTGGAAGACCTGGCCCGGCGCCTGGGCAAAACCCCGGTGCGCGCCGCCGATGCGCCCGGCTTTATTGTCAATCGCGTGGCCCGGCACTACTACGTCGAGAGCTTGAAAATCGTGGAAGAGCGGGTGGCCGAATTTGAGGTAGTAGATGAGCTGCTGAAGGCCAGCGGCTTCAAGATGGGCCCGTTCCGCCTCATGGACCTGATTGGCGTCGACACGAACTTCTCGGTCACGTCGGCCATGTTTGAATCTTTCCACCAGGATGCCAAGTTCCGGCCGAGCCGGGTGCAGCAGCAGAAAGTGGACGCCGGCCACCACGGCCGCAAAACCGGGCGCGGGTTTTACACTTATCAATAAGCCCTTAGTAATGAACACTAGCATCAAGGCTTGCTGGCGCGATTTGCGTTTATACCTGGTTCATTGCGCCCTGCTTGCAGCTGTCACTGGCTGCAACTCCGGCGACGGCGCGCAGCCGCGCATCCCCTACGCGCCGGTAAACCTGGCCCTGGACCTGACCAACCAGCAATACCGGGCGCTGCGTTTCGACAATGGCGTAGTGGCGCTGCCAGTGCAGGGGCCAGCCGGAGCAGGCGGGGTGCGCGGGGTGCTGGTGGTGCGGCAAAACGCGCGGTCTTACCTGGCGTTCGAGCGCAACTGCCCCTACCGGCCGACCGACGACTGCGCCCGCATCGGCTTCGACACCAGCCCCGCCCCGTTCCTACGCGA
>CAXUEM010000189.1:0-6398 GCA_964249885.1 uncultured Hymenobacter sp.
GGCTGGGCAGCGGGCAGGCCAGCAGGGGGTACGCGCATGCCGGCCAAGGCAAAGTCGAAGCCGGCCGCGGCTGGCGGCGGAATAGCGCCGGCGGCCGGCTGGTCGGCCAGAAGCAGCACCGGGCCCACGCCGGGGCCGGGCTGGGCCAGCTGCGCTTCGAGCCGGGACCAAAGGTCGGGACTGGGTTCGTGAAGGTCGAAATCAGGCCGGTTGCGCTCCACGAACGCCTCCAGCTTGGTTAATTTTTCGGTAGCCATGATAGGATAAGTAGTAAGTATGCGGGTAAGGACTAGTACGCCGGACGGCGGTAAAACGGAAAAGAATGGGCAATAGCGGATAATCCGAAGCCAGATTTTGCTTACGACAAGCCGTGGCCGGCGGCCAGCTCGCGCAGGCGCTGCCGGGCGCGGCTGTACTGCGACTTGGAGGTAGACTCGCTGATGCCCAGGATGCCGGCAATTTCGAGGTGGTCGTAGCCCTCGAGCAAGTACAGGCTCAGCACCACGCGGTAGCCGTCGGGCAGGTCCTGAATGCAGCGGCGCAGCACATCGGCGCGGTAGTGCTGCTCGGCTTCCTCATCGGGGTCGGCGGCGGTGGGCGTGGGGTCGGCCTGGGCGTCGTGCTGCTCGGCCAGCGGCACCAGGGCCAGGCGGCGCTGGCGCAGGCAGTTGATGGCCTTATTGACCACGATGCGCTTGAGCCAAGCGCCGAACGAACTCTCGCCCTTGTAGCTGGGCAGCTCCCGGAAGGCGCTCAGAAACGACTCCTGCAGCACATCTTCGGCCTCGGCGTAGTCGCCGCTGATGCGCAGGGCCACGTTGAACATGGCCTTGGCGTAGCGCCGGTACAGCTCGGCCTGGGCCGAGCGGTCGTGGAGGCGGCAGCGCTCCACGAGCGGGGCCTTGATGTCAACGTAGGCGGGAGCGAAATCGGCGGCAGCCATAGGCGGAAAGGCAAAAGCAGAAAGCGGGTGAGGGCAGGCAGGGTGAAGTGCGCCAAAGATGCAACCCGGCGGGCGGAGGTTGCACCGGGATGGGAGGCCGGCCGGGCCGACGAATTTCGGGAGAAAACCAGTGCCAGCAGGGGGTAGGGGCCGCGCCACCCCCTGCTGGCACCGTAAGTTTGGGCTTTCGTTAACTGATGAGCGTTTCTTCCCTCCTGATTACCGGCGGCGCGGGCTTTGTGGGCTCGGCGCTGGCCCTGCGCTATAAGCAGGCGCACCCCGACTGCCGGGTTATTGCCCTGGACAACCTCAAGCGCCGGGGCTCGGAGCTGAACCTGCCGCGCCTGCAGGCCGGCGGCGTCGAGTTTGTGCACGGCGACATCCGCAACAAAGAAGACTTCGACGCCCTGCCGCCGGTGCAGGCCATTATTGAGGCTTCGGCCGAGCCCTCGGTGATGGCGGGCCTGACCTCGGCGCCCGACTACCTGATAAACACCAACCTGAGCGGCACCGTCAATTGCCTCAACTACGCCCGGCAGCACGGCGCGGCGTTTGTGTTTCTGTCCACGAGCCGGATTTATCCCATCAATCAGATTGAGAAAATCCGGCTCACCGAAGCCGAAACGCGGTTTGAGATTTCAACGGACCAAACCCTGACCGGCATCTCAGAGCGCGGGCTGGCCGAGGATTTTCCGCTCGAAGGCTACCGCTCGCTCTACGGCGCCACCAAGCTCTGCTCGGAGTATCTGATTCAGGAATACCATCATTTCTACGGCCTGCCCACGGTCATTAACCGCTGCGGGGTGCTGGCCGGGCCCTGGCAGATGGGCAAGGTCGACCAGGGCGTGCTGGGCCTGTGGGTGGCGCGGCACCTGTGGCAGCAGCCGCTGGGCTATTTCGGGTTCGGCGGCACCGGCAAGCAGGTGCGCGACGTGCTGCACGTCGATGACCTATTCGATTTAGTTGAGTATCAGCTAAGCAACCTGGACCAGGTAAATGGCCGCACGCTGAACGTGGGCGGCGGGCGCGACGTCAGCGTGAGCCTGCAGGAGCTGACCCGGATTTGCCAGCGCATCACAGGCCACACTGTGCCCATCAGCTCGCAGGCCGAAAACCGGCCGGCCGACATTGCTATCTATCTGACGGATAACTCCCGCGTGACCGAGCTGACCGGCTGGAAGCCAAGTCGCTCAGTGGAGCAGCTGGTAACGGATGTGCACGAGTGGCTGCGGCAGAATGAGGCGCAGGTCCGGCCGATTTTGAGTGCCTAGAAGCAGGATAGAGCGTCATGCTTCGCGCTGCATGACGTTCTTTTGTAGCCTCATTATCGCTCTCCTGTTTGAAAGTTGCCCTCATCACCGGCGCCGGCGGCCTGATTGGCTCCGAGGCCGTCGCCTTTTTTGCCGATAAGTTTGATGCCATTGTCGGCATCGACAACGACATGCGCCGCTACTTCTTCGGCGAGCAGGCGTCCACGGCCTGGAACCAGCGCCGCCTGCAGGAGCAGTACGCCAACTACCGCCACCACGCGGCCGACATCCGCGACCTGCCGGCCCTGCAAACCATTTTTCAGGAATACGGCAGTGATATCGCGCTCATCGTGCACGCCGCCGCCCAGCCCAGCCACGACTGGGCCGCCCGGGAGCCGTTCACTGACTTTTCCATCAACGCCACCGGCACCCTGAACCTGCTGGAAATGACCCGGCAGCACGCCCCGCAGGCCGTATTCATCTTCACGAGCACAAACAAAGTATACGGCGACAACCCCAACCTGCTGCCGCTCATCGAGCTGGAAACGCGCTGGGAAGTCGATGAGCGCCACATCTACGCCGAGCGCGGCATCGACGAGCAGATGAGCATCGACCACACCACGCACTCGGTGTTCGGCGTCTCGAAAATCGCGGCCGACATGCTGGTGCAGGAGTATGGGCGCTACTTCGGGCTGCACACGGTGGTGTTTCGGGGCGGCTGTCTCACCGGGCCGCGCCACACCGGCGCGCAGCTGCACGGCTTTTTGTCGTACTTGATGAAGTGCGCTCTGACCGGCGACCATTACACCGTGTTCGGCTACAAGGGCAAGCAGGTGCGCGACAACATCCACGCCCACGACCTGGTAAGCATGTTCTGGCACTTTTACCAGGCCCCGCGCCCGGGTGGCGAGGTGTATAACGCCGGCGGCAGCCGCTTCGCCAACTGCTCCATGCAGGAAGCCATTGCCTTGTGCGAAACCATCACGGGCAACCAGATAAGCCACTCCTATTCCGACCAGAACCGCGTCGGCGACCACATCTGGTACGTGTCGGACGTGTCGCGCTTCCAGAAGCACTACCCGGCCTGGCAGTTCGAGTACGGCATCGAGGCCACGCTGGGGCAGATGTTTGAGGAGCTGCGCCAGCGGGCCTGAGACGGAGGGCAGAACGACACTCCCCTCCTTTTTTAAGGAGGGGATATTTTTGCGCAGCAAAAATGGGGGTGGTGCGCGGGGGGTGGATAAACCGCAACCACTTTTGGGGGTGGTGCGCGTCGTTGAACAAAGCCGAAACGACTTTTCTCGAGTAGGCGCGCTGTTCAACGACGCGCACCATCCCAGCGCCGGCTGCGCCGGCGCGTCCCCTCCTATAAAAAAGGAGGGGAGCTTTTTACCGCCATACGGCTCGAAATTTATGAAGCTCAGCGTCGTCATTCCGGCCTATAATGAAGAGGGCAGCATCGCGGCCACGGTGCAGACACTCTACGACGAGCTGCAGCGGGAAGGAATTGCGCACGAAATCCTGGTTGTCAATGATAATTCCAAGGACAGCACGCTGCAAATTCTGACCGAGCTGGCCCAGCGCATTCCCACGCTCACCTATTATACCAATGCCGGCCCCAACGGCTTCGGCTACGCCGTGCGCTACGGCCTGGAGCGCTTCGAGGGCGAGTGCGTGGCCGTGATGATGGCCGACCTCTCGGATTCGCCCCAGGACCTAACCCGCTTTTACCGCCGCCTCCAGCAGGGGGTAGACTGCGTGTTTGGCTCGCGCTGGGTGCCGGGCGGGCGCGTAGTGGATTACCCGCCGCTCAAGAAATTCATCAACCGGCTGGCTAACAGCATCGTGCGGCTGCTGTTTGGCTTCAAGTACAACGACTGCACCAACGCCTTTAAGCTCTACCGCCGCGAAACTATGCTGGGCCTTAAGCCCTTCCTTTCGCCCCACTTCAACCTCACGCTGGAGCTGCCGCTGAAGGCCATCGTGCGCGGCTACAGCTACGCCGTGCTGCCCAACTCCTGGACCAACCGGCAGTACGGCGAGAGCAAGCTTAAAATCAAGGAGATGGGCAGCCGCTACTTCTTCATCATGCTGTATTGCCTGATTGAGAAGTTCTTCTCGCGGGGCGATTTTCGCAAGGCAGACGCTCCCAGATAGAAAATGCCCGCCCGTATCAACGAGCGGGCATTTCTGGTAACTCAGACTGTGAAATAGGCCTACACGTCGAACTTGATGCCCTGGGCCAGCGGCAGCTGGTCGGAGTAGTTGATGGTGTTGGTCTGGCGGCGCATGTAGATTTTCCAGGCGTCAGAGCCGGATTCGCGGCCGCCGCCGGTTTCCTTTTCGCCGCCAAAGGCGCCGCCGATTTCGGCGCCGGAGGTGCCGATGTTCACGTTGGCAATGCCGCAGTCGGAGCCCGTGGCGGCCAGGAAAGCCTCGGCCTCGCGCATGTTCAGGGTGAAGATGCTGCTGCTCAGGCCCTGGCGCACGCCGTTCTGGACAGCAATGGCTTCGTCAACGCCGCCGCTATATTTAATCAGGTAGAGAATCGGGGCGAAGGTTTCTTCCTGCACCGTGTGGTAGCTGTTCTCGGCTTCCACCAGCGCGGGCTGCACGTAGTGGCCGCCGGGCAGTTCGGCGCCGCTCAGCACCTGCCCACCAGTGAGCAGCTTGCCGCCCTCGGCCTGCACCTTCTCCAGCGCTTCGGAGAACATGCGCACCGCGTCGGCATCAATGAGCGGACCGACCAGCGTGCCCTCCAGCAGGGGGTGGCCGATGGGCAGCTTGGGGTAGATGGCCAGCAGGCGGTTTTTCACCTCCTCAAACAAGCTTTCTTCGATGATGACGCGGCGCGTGGTGGTGCAGCGCTGCCCGGCCGTGCCCACCGCCCCGAACACGATGGCCGGAATGGCCAGGTCCAGATCGGCGTGGTCCGAAACGATGATGGCGTTGTTGCCGCCCAGTTCGAGCAGGCTCCGACCCAGCCGTCCGCCCACCACTTCGCCTACTTTGCGGCCCATGCGGGTGCTGCCCGTGGCCGAGACCAGCGGCACGCGCCCATCGGCGGCCAGGGCGGCCCCGATTTCCGCCTCGCCGATGACGAGGTTGAAAACGCCTTCGGGCAGGTCGTTGTCTTCCAGCACCTTGCGGATGATGTGCTGCACGGCCACCGCCACCAGCGGGGTTTTCTCCGAGGGCTTCCAGATGCACACGTCGCCGCAGACGGCGGCCAGCATGGCGTTCCAGCTCCAGACGGCTACCGGGAAATTGAAAGCTGAGATGATGCCCACGATGCCCAGCGGGTGGTACTGCTCGTACATTCGGTGCGCCGGGCGCTCCGAGTGCATGGTCAGGCCGTGGAGCTGGCGCGAGAGGCCCACGGCGAAGTCGCAGATGTCGATCATCTCCTGCACTTCGCCCAGGCCCTCCTGCAGGATTTTGCCCATCTCGTAGCTCACCAGCTTGCCCAGGTTTTCCTTGTGAGCGCGCAGCTCGTTGCCAATTTGGCGCACGATGTCGCCGCGCTTGGGCGCCGGCACCAGCCGCCAGGCGGCGTAGGCCGTTTGGGCAGTTTCCACCACGCGGTTGTAATCGTCGGGGGTGGCCAGGGCCACGGTGGCAATGGCTCGGCCGTCGGCCGGCGAGAGCACCGTGCGGGTTTTCGCGTTGCCCTCGCCCTGCCAGAGGCGGCCGGTGCTGGTGGCCGGATTGTGCGCCTGCACCCCCAGCGCCTGCAATACATCCTGGATGCCGTGCGGGTCGTGGTGCGGATGCGGGACCGAGATGTCGGCGGCGGAGGTGGCTTCTTCGAGGGCTAATTTCATGGTACTGCCAGGAGTAGGGGCGGGCCGGTGGTGGCGCCAGCACAAAATTAGCCAAATGCCCGCGCTATTGTCCGGCGCCTGTTTCCGGCGCGTGCTACATCCTGGCGGCTGGCCCGGAGCCAGCAGGGGGTTAGCGCCGCTCGCGCTCCTGCTGGTCGAGCAGCCAGTTCAGGGCGGCGGGCTCACTGTCGAAGTAGTACGGGTATAAATCGTCGGCCACGGTGGCTCGCAGGTGCTGGTCCATGAGCGGGTGCTCGACCACCGGGTGCTGGGCGGGCGCCACCACGAAGGCCACAAACAGCGGCCCGCCCAGGCCGGCGGCCAGCTGCGGGTGCAGCACCTCGCGCGTGAACTCGGCTACCGCCCGATGGCGCAGGCACG
>CAXUEM010000190.1:0-476 GCA_964249885.1 uncultured Hymenobacter sp.
GTTCGGGGCTTCGCCGGCCTGCATCGCCACCCATCCCGGCGACCTGGCCGTGGCCCTCGCCGCCCTCGACGCCCAGGTGCAAACCACCGGCCCGCGCGGCGCCCGCGCCCTGGCATTCACCGACCTGCACCGCCTGCCCGGCGACACGCCGCAGCTCGACACCGTGCTGGCGCACGGCGAGCTGATTACGAGTATCGACCTGCCCACCTTTGCCGGCCGCTCCCACTACCTCAAGGTGCGCGACCGGGCCTCCTACGCCTACGCCCTGGCCTCCTGCGCCGTGGCCCTGGAAATGGACGGCCGCAAAATCAGCCGGGCGCGCATCGCCCTGGGTGCCGTGGCCCACAAGCCCTGGCGCATTCCGGCGGCCGAGGCCCTGCTGGCCGGCGAGAAGCCCAGCGAAAAGCTGTTCCGGGCCGCCGCCGAGCGCGCCTTTGCCGATGCCCGCCCGCTGGCGCACAACGCCTACAAAATCC
>CAXUEM010000190.1:486-2276 GCA_964249885.1 uncultured Hymenobacter sp.
CCTGCCGGGCCTGGCCTACGGGGCCGTCGTGACGAGCAGCATTCCGCACGGCACGGTGCAGGCCATCGACGCGGCGGCGGCCCGGCAGGCGCCCGGCGTGCTGGCCGTGCTCACCCACGAAAACGCGCCGCGCCTGCGGCCCCTGCCCGACAAGCTCGGCGAAACCCTGCTGCGCGGGGAGGGCGGCATGAGCGAGCTGCGCCAGCCCTTGCAGGATGCGAAGGTGGAATACAGCGGGCAGCCCGTGGCCGTCGTCGTGGCCGACACCCACGAGCGGGCGCGCTACGCGGCCAGCCTCGTGCGCATCAGCTACGCCGAGCAGGCGCCGGAGCTGAAAATGAGCGCCGCGAGCCGCAAAACCTTGCCCGAGAATTTTGTGGGCAATAAGGAAGAGAAGCTGCAAGTCACCGTCGGCGACCCGAAAGCGGCGCTGGCGGCGGCGCCGGTGAAGCTGGAGCGGGTGTACGAGTCGGGCATCACCCACCACAATCCCATCGAGCAGCTGGCCAGCATTGCCCGCTGGGAGCGGCGCGGCGGCGCCGATTTTCTCACCCTCTACGATACCACGCGCGGGCTGGAAAACACCCAGGAAGTCATGGCCACCTCGCTGGGGCTGCCCAGGGAGAGCGTGCACGTCATCTGCCCGTTTATCGGCGGCGCGTTCGGGGCCAAGGGCTGGCTCTGGGCCCCACCCCTGCTCACGGTGATGGCGGCGCGGCTCGCGCAGCGGCCGGTGAAAATCGAGTGGCGGCGGCAGGACATGTTCGCCGTGGCCGGGCACCGCGCCGCCACCCGCCAGACCCTGGCGCTGGGCGCCACCCGCGACGGCCGCCTCACGGCCGTGCAGCACGACACGCAGACGCACTCCTCGCTTTCCAGCGGCTACACCGAGCCCTGCGCCCGCGTCACGCGGATGCTGTACGCGGTGCCCAATATCGGCTTCTCGCACCAGCTGGCCCACCTGCACCTGCCCTCGCCCTGCCCCATGCGCGGCCCCGGCGAAACCGTGGGCGGCTGGGCCCTGGAGTGCGCCCTCGATGAGCTGGCCACCGAGCTGAAGCTGGACCCGGTAGAGCTGCGCCTGCGCAACTACGCCGACAAAAACCCCGAAACCGGCAACCCTTGGTCGGGCAAAAACCTGCGCCAGTGCTACGCCCGCGGCCAGGAGTTGATTGGCTGGAACAAGCGCAGCCCCAAGCCCCGCGCCACTCGCGAGGGCAACGACTTGATTGGCTACGGCATGGCCACCACCATGTACCCGGCCGCCCGGCGCAAGGCCGCGGCGCGGGCCACCATCTTCGCCGACGGCCGCGGGCTGGTGCAAAGCGCTACCCACGAGCTGGGCAACGGCGCCTACACCATCTTCCGCCAAATCAGCGCCGACGCCCTGGCTCTGCCCGTCGAACAAGTGCGCTTCGAGCTGGGCGACTCCGCGCTGCCCACGGCGCCCACCTCCGGCGGCTCCAGCACCACGGCCACCGTGGGCCCGGCCGTGCTGGCCGCCGGCCGCGCCGCCCTGAGCGCCCTCAAACGCCTGGCCGCGGCGGCCGCGCCCTCGCCGCTGTTCGGCGCGGCCGAATATGCCATTGAAGCTCGTGAGGGCCGTTTGGTACTCAAGGCCGACCCGGCGCGGGGCGAAGAGTACGGCGCCATTCTGCGGCGGGCCGGACAGCCTTCGGTGGTGGCCGACAGCGAATCCCAGCCGGGCGAGGAGCGCGAAAAGTATTCGTTCTACTCGTTCGGGGCCGTGTTTGCCGAAGTTACCGTCGATGAGTCCATCGGTCGGGTGC
>CAXUEM010000190.1:2288-6358 GCA_964249885.1 uncultured Hymenobacter sp.
TGGCCCGGCTTTGCGGCGTGTACGACGTGGGCCGGCTCATGAACCCGCAAACGGGCCGCTCCCAGCTCGTCGGCGGTCTGCTGATGGGCCTGGGCGCCACGCTTATGGAAGACACCCACTATGACGCCCGCACCGGCCGCGCCGTGGTGCGCAACCTGGCCGACTACCACGTGCCCAGCATGGCCGACACGCCCGACATCACGGTGGAGTGGCTGGGCATCCCCGACCCCCATATCAGCGAGCTGGGCGCCCGCGGCATCGGCGAGATTGGCTGCGTGGGTACGGCCGCCGCCATTACCAACGCCGTATTTCACGCCACGGGCCAGCGCCTGCGCTCGTTGCCGCTCACGCCCGACAAACTCTTTAACAGCTAAGCCGATACGGCCCGACTGCTCACAGTTCGCAGCAGGCCCGCAGCTTTTACATACTTCCCGCCCATGATACTGACCACCGGCCAGCCCTACTGGCCTACCGAGCGCGGCTACGTGCGCTACCCGGTCCTGACCGAAGACCTGACCTGCGAGGTGTTCATCGTGGGCGGCGGCATCACGGGCGCGTTTCTAGGCTACTACCTCACCCAGGCCGGCCTGAACGCCGTGGTGCTCGATGCCGCCTACCTAGGCGGGGGCAGCACCTCAGCCAGCACCGCCATGTGCCAGTACGAGCTGGACGCCGACCTGATTGACCTGCGCCGGCAGGTGGGCGTGACGCGCGCCAACGAAGCCTACCTGGCCAACCTCTACAGCGTCCACGCCCTCGACCATTTGTGTCATAAAATCTTGCCCCACAACTGCGAGTACGAGGACTGTTCGAGCTTTTACCTGGCCAGTCGCCCGCGCGACGTAACCCACCTGACTGAAGAAGGCGACGCCCGGCGCGGCCTGGGCATCGAGGTCGAAACTCTGAGCGCCGACGACCTGCTGACCCGCTACCGGCTACGGGCCCCCGGCGCCCTGCTTTCAGGAGACACGGCCCAGTGCAACCCCTACCAGCTCACGCACACCCTGCTGGCCGAGGCTACGCGGGCGGGGCTGCGGGCCTTTGAGCGCACGCCCGTGCTGGGCTACACCCTGCACCCGGATAACTCGGGCCTGACGGCGCGCACCGGCACGGGCCACCAGGTGCGGGCGCGCCACATCGTCATCTGCACCGGCTACGCGGCCGACGAGCTGGTGCCCAAGGATTTGGTCAATCTGCATTCCACGTTCGTGGTCATCAGCCGGCCGGGGCAGGCGGCGGCCTTCCCCACCGGCAACGCCCAAATCTGGGAAACGGCCCGCCCCTACCTCTACACCCGCACCACCGTGGACGGCCGCATCATGGTGGGCGCGATGAGTTTATCAGCGGCGCCCCGTTTCAGCGGGCCCTGCTGGAGCGCAAGGTGGCCAAGCTGGAGGCGCATTTTCAGGAGCTGTTCGACCTGGACACGCCCTTCACCCGCGACTTCGTGTGGGGCGGCGTGTACGGCGAAACCGCCAACGGCCTGCCCTACATCGGCCCCCACCCCGACTTCCCGCGGGCCTACTTCGCCCTGGGCTACGGCGGCAACGGCACCACCTACAGCCTGCTAGCGGCCGAAATCATCGGCGACGCGCTGGCCGGCCGCCACCATCGCTACGCCGACACGTTTGGCTTTCAGAGCTGAGAACTTCTAGAACTGCCCGGCAAGGCCGGGCGGCTTTGCCGGGCCGGCGCTGAACGAGGCGCTTACTTTCTGCTCTCGGGGCGCAGGGCCGCGCGGGCGCCCAGCTTGGCGGCTTCCAGGGTAGGATAGTAGGCGGAATGAATTTCGTACTGGTCCTGCCGGGCCTGCGTGTTCTTCACGTAGAGTTGCGTGGCCAGTTGGCCCAGCACGTTCTCGGCCACCACAATGCTCACCTCGCGGATGCCAGCCTGGAAGGCCCGCCGGTTCCAGTCGGCGGTCAGCCAGTCCTGCACGGCCTGCGGGATGGCCCCCATGCGGCGCACGTCGCCGACCCAGCCCCAGGGCCGCAGCGCCTGGCGGTGCGCCTGGTAGTAGGCCAGCCCGGTTTCCATGATGTTCCTGAACTCGGCTGCATTGGCGAAGCCGTGAAACTGCACGATGACGCAGGGCACCTGGGCATCGGCCAGCACCGAGCCGTAGGGCTCGGCTAAAATAATTTCTTCGGGCATTCCATTTCGGAAAAAAGGGCGGATAAGGGCGGCGGTCAACCTGCTGGGCGCGGCGCTTTAGCCCTGGGGCCGGCAGAAGCGGCGCAGCCACACCCGCGCTTCCCCGTCATTGTCAAACACTTCCGCCTGAAAGGCCGTGAGCTGGGCGTAGAAGTTGGCCGCCGAGCCGTCGGCCAGCGAGTCGGGGGTGGAAATCATGGCGAAGTGCTTCAGGCCGGCGGCGGCGGCATTGGGCGCCCACTCGTTGATAACCCAGTCCATGGAGTGGTCCCAGGGACCGCGCACCGAGCGGGTATCGTTGAGCACGCACGAGAAGCCCGATTTGGCCAGCGCCGCCGTGTAGGCCCGCGCCCCGTCCTTGATGCTGTCGGCGGTGAGGTAGCCCATCCAGTTCACCGCCACCCAGCGGTTTTCGGCATCAGTCTCGATGGTGAGGTAGGTGCGGCCGGTCGCGTTTTTCAGTTCCTGCATCATACAGGCAAAGAACGGCAGCCGCGCCCGAACTATCCGCACCCCCCCCTGACCGCGCTGACCAGTGCCCCCAACCTCAGCGAAAATTGTTTGTCAATACGCTGGCCACGCGCGACGTTATCGGCAGCATGGCGGCCGAGTACAAAGCTCTGAAAGCCCACTACGCGGCCTATTTGCAAGCCCGTGAAGGCATGAAGTTTTACGCCAAAAGCCTGTTGCGTAACGAGTATCAGGACGTGCTCAAACTGGCCGAGGCCAGCCTGGAGCACCGCGGCAGCCTGCGGGCCAGCTGCAACAACATCGCCGACGAGATGAATCAGCAAATCTGGGCGCTGGTGCTCGACAAGGTAAACATTTAGAAGCTGATGACGGCCGACGTGCGCCGCAACTTCGCCGCCTTCAGCAAGGCCCAGGGCTACCAGGAGTTCACGCCCGAAGCCGTGGCCGAACTGGTTGAGTTCGTAATGGGCAACCGCGAAACCATTATGGAAAAGGCCGTCGAGTCGGTGTTTGATTTGTTCACGCGCTACCACAAGGAAAACCGCCTGCACGTGGAAGGCTGGCAAACAAACTCGCAGTGGAAGATAAACCGCAAGGTGATTTTGCCCTACGCCGTCGAGGAAAGCTACTCCGGCCGCGGCTTCCGCGTCAATTGGAGCCGGCGCGACGACTACGCCGACATCGACCGAGTAATGTGCTACCTCACGGGCGAAAACTATGACACCTGCCTGGGCATCGACACGGCCCTGGACCGCCACGGCAACCAGAACGCCAACCCCAGTGGCGTGTGGACAGTGTACAGCCGCTTCTTTGAAATCCGCGCCTTCAAGAAGGGCACCATGCACCTGATTTTCCGCGACGAACACCTCTGGCAGGAGTTCAATCTCCGCGCCTGCGCCGGCAAGAACTGGCTGCCCGGTCCCGAGATGGCCGCCTACCGCGCCCGCCAGGAAAAACAAGCCGCGCCAAAAACGCACGCCTTGGTGCCCGATGACGCGCCGGCCGTAGCCCCCGGTACACAGATGCAGCTGCGGTTAGCCGCTTAACCCAGTGCAAATTTTTTAGCAGTAAAAGTGTCAAGTTTTTACCTGTAAAAACTTGACACTTTTCGCTGTGTTGTTGTTACTTTGCTTTGCCAAGTACGACTCTCGCCTATGTCTGCCACTACCCAACGCATTCGCGCCAAGCTCGACCAGCTGCCGGCGGGCCAGCCTGTGGGATACGCTGACTTCGTGCGCGCGCCGGCCGAGTTCGGCGCGGTGGCCGCGGCACTGAGCCGGCTGAGCAAGTCCGGCGAACTGGTGCGCCTAACTAAGGGGCGCTACTACCGGCCCGTTATGAGCCGCTTTGGGAAATTGCCCCTCACTGAGGCCGCCGTGGCGGCGGCCGTGGGCGCGGCTCCCGGCCAGCCCCCTTCTTACCTGACCGGCCTAGCCCTGTACAAC
>CAXUEM010000191.1:0-6353 GCA_964249885.1 uncultured Hymenobacter sp.
GCCAGGTCCACCATCGGCGTCATGTCCAGCGACGGCGAGGTGCGGTGCGGTTTTACTTTGGGCATTGCGGGGTGGGGTTAAAATAGGCGGTTCGTCACGAGGAACGAACCGCCTTTTATTTTAGTGCATCCGTCACCGACGGAATTAAACCGTCTGTACCGGCTGCGTATTGCCGTGCTGCCCAGCGAACGTCTGGATGATGCTGAAGCCAGCCTCGTCGATGCTGTAGGTCAGCTCGTCAATCTTGCTGGTGAAGTAGTTGTAGGCTACGATGGCCAGAGCCGAGGTACCGATACCAAGGGCCGTGTTAATCAGAGCTTCCGAAATACCGTTGGCCAGAGCAACGGCGTCGGGAGTACCGGCCTGGGCCAGAGCGGCGAAGGCGTTAATCATGCCGAATACCGTGCCGAGCAGACCTACCAGCGTGGCGATAGAAGCCAGCGTGGAAATGATAACCAGGTTTTTCTCCAGCATAGGCAGCTCCAGAGCGGTGCTTTCTTCGATTTCCTTCTGGATGGCCAGCACTTTCTGGTCGGTAGCCATGCTGCGGTCGCGGCCCATTTCCTGGTATTTCAGCAGGCCGGCTTTCACTACGTTGGCAACCGAGCCTTTCTGCTGGTCGCAGGCCGCCAGGGCGCCGTTGATGTCGTTGGAATTGAGCTTCTGGCGCACGGTGCGCACGAATTTCTCGATGCCGGACGAGCCTTTGGCCTTGCCGATGGTCAGCATCCGCTCAATCGAGAAGGTGATAACGCAGAGCAGCATAGTCATCAGAATGGGCACGATAACGCCACCCTTGTAAACAATGCCGAGGTAGTCGCCGGGGTTGGGGTTGTTGGCGCTGTTGTTGCCTTGAAAGTGGCTGGGGTCGCCGAGCACGAATTTATAAACAACGACACTAAGGATAAAGGCCAGGATGATAACCAGGACGGAGAACAGCGAGGCACCACCGCTGCTTTGGGCGTCGGCTTTGGCGGCCGTAGCAGCAGGCCGAGGGCTCGTATTCATAGCATTTTTCTGTTCCATTGTACCGGAGTGTTTGGGGGGATGTGGGTGAAAGTAGTTGAGTTGAGCGGGTAAAGAAAAAGCAAAAAAATGGTTCGGGCAGTCAGGGCCCGTCGGTTTTCAAAAAACTAGCGTTTTGGGACAGCTCGAAACCAAGCTGGTAACCGGCGCATAAAAAACACTTGGTGTTTCTGTCGCCTTTCAGCAGGGCAAACCTAACTAAAAAGCAGCGGCTCACCAAAAAACCGGGCCGTCAGGCAATAAAACGCTGCCCTGATTGCCGAAATAGCGGAAGAAGCCGCAAGAACGTCAAATATCGGCACCGGGTTGGTTTGGGCGCGCAATCGATTGTTGCTTAGCCTGCTCCCAGTACTCGTCCATCTGAGCCAGGGTGAGTTCGGCCAGCGGCTTGCCAGCGGCGGCGGCCGCCCTTTCCAAGTATTGAAACCGGCTGATAAACTTGCGGTTAGTCCGCTCCAGCGCCTCTTCCGGGTCGATGCCGGCGAAACGGGCGAAATTAACCAGCGAAAAAAGCAGGTCGCCAAATTCCTGGGCAGCGCGGTCGGCCTGTTCGGGCGGTACCCCCTGCTGGCCGGGGCTGTACTCGGCGCCGAACTCGGCCAGCTCTTCCTGCACTTTGGCCCATACCTGCGCGGGCTCCTCCCAATCGAAACCCGCCCCACGGGCTTTTTCCTGGATGCGCATAGCCTTGACCAACGCGGGCAGCGACACGGGCACGCCGCCCAGCACCCCGCCAGAACTGCCCTTTTCTTTCAGCTTGAGCTGCTCCCAGTTGCGCTTCACGGTTTCCTCGTCGTCGGCTCGTACGTCGCCGTAGATGTGCGGGTGGCGGAAGATGAGCTTGTCGCACTGAGCGTTCAGTACATCGGCGATGTCGAAGGCGCCCTGCTCAGCGGCGATACGAGCATAAAAAACCAGGTGCAGCAGCACGTCGCCCAGCTCCTTTTTCAGGTCGGGCAGGGAGTCGCGCAGAATCGCATCGCTGATTTCGTAGGTTTCTTCGATGGTGAGGTGGCGCAAGCTTTGCAGCGTCTGCTTGCGGTCCCAGGGACATTCCTGGCGCAGACGGTCCAGCACATCCAGCAGGTGGCCGAATGCCGTTAACTGAGTTGGGCGCCGGGCCTGGGCAAGCAGCTCAGCGGCCGTGGGAGCAGGGTGTTCCATAATCAAAAACAAAGCAGTCGGGTATCAAAGGTAGCCGGGAGCCCGGCATACCGGGCCCGGTCCGGCCGGCAATTGTAAGCGCCGGCTCGGGCTGCCTGTCCCATTATGCCTACTTTTGCGGCGTAAATTTCTGCCTTCTCGTGACCCTTATTAAATCTATTTCCGGCATCCGCGGCACCATTGGGGGCCCGGCCGGACAAGGCCTGACTCCGGTGGACGTGGTGCGCTACGCCGCTGCCTACGGCACCTGGGTGCTGAACCACAACTCGGCCAGCAAGCTGATTGTCATTGGCCGCGATGCCCGCCTGTCGGGCGACATGGTAAGCCGGCTCGTGAGTGCTACCCTGCAAGGACTGGGCCTCGACGTGGTGGACTTAGGCCTCTCGACTACGCCGACCGTGGAAATGGCTGTGCCAGCTAAAAAGGCGGCCGGCGGCATTATTCTCACGGCCTCGCACAATCCCAAGCAGTGGAACGCGCTGAAACTGCTGAACCACGAGGGCGAGTTTATTTCCGACGCCGAGGGCCAGCAGGTCCTTGCGCTGGCCGAAAGCGAGGCATTTGACTTTGCGCCCGTAACCAAGCTCGGGCAGTACAGCACGGACCCGCAGTTCATTAAGAAGCACTTCAAGGCTATTCTGGCCCTGCCGCTGGTTGATGTGGAGGCTATTCGGGCCCGCAATTTCCGGGTGGTGGTGGACGCGGTGAACTCCTCAGGCGGTATCGTGGTGCCGCAACTGCTGGAACTGCTGGGTGTTACGGTGATTGAGAAGGTTAACTGCGAGCCTACCGGCGACTTTGCCCACAACCCCGAGCCGCTGCCCGAAAACCTGCGCGACATTGCCAAACTGCTGGAAAAAGGTGGCTTCGACCTCGGCATCGTGGTGGACCCCGACGTGGACCGGCTAGCGTTGGTGAGCGAGAACGGCGAGATGTTTGGCGAAGAATATACGCTGGTGGCCGTGGCTGATTACGTGCTAAAACAGCGCGGCGGTGGCAATACTGTGAGCAACCTGAGCAGCACCCGCGCCTTGCGCGACGTGACCGAGCGCGCCGGCGGCACCTACAGCGCCGCCGCCGTGGGTGAGGTGAATGTGGTGAAGATGATGAAGGTCACCAAGGCCGTAATTGGCGGCGAGGGCAACGGCGGCATCATCGTGCCCGACCTGCACTACGGCCGCGACGCGCTGGTGGGAATTGCCTTGTTTCTGACGCACTTAGCCAAGTCCGGGCTGACCATGACGCGCTTGCGGGCCTCGTACCCGAACTATCACATCTCGAAAAACAAGATTGAATTGACGCCGGATATCGATACCGACGAGGTGCTGGTGCGCATGCAGCAGAAGTACGCCAAGCAGCCCATTAATACGATAGACGGCGTGAAAATCGAGTTCGACAAGGAGTGGGTGCATCTGCGCAAGTCGAACACCGAGCCTATTATCCGCATCTACGCCGAGTCGGACTCCAACGCCACGGCCGAGCACCTGGCTCAGAAGATTATTGCCGACATCAAGGAGATTATTACGAAATAGGCATCTGAAGTCAGATAGCAGTGAACAGTTAACAGTGAGCAGTTCACGCTGATTGGGCCTTGAAGCAAGGATTCACTGTTCACTGCTAACTGTTCACTGAGAGTATGCACGCCTACTTCGACAACGCCGCCACCACGCCGCTGGACCCAGAAGTGCTGGAGGCTATGCTGCCGTTTCTGACGCAGCACTACGGCAACCCCAGCAGCATCCACGGGCCGGGGCGACAGGTGCGGGCGGCCATCGAGAATGCGCGCAAAACGGTGGCGCACCTCATTGGCGCCGCGCCGGCCGAAGTTTCTTTCACTTCCGGCGGCACGGAGGCTGATAACTATGCCGCATTCGGCTCCATCCGCACGCTGGGGCTGAAGCACGCCATCACCTCGCGGCTAGAGCACCACGCCGTACTGCACCCGCTGCAGGCGCTGGCCAAAAGCGGCGAAATCGAGCTGAGCTACGTGCCCCACGACCAGCAGGGCCGATTGGACTTAGCGCAGCTGGATGCCCTGCTGGCCAGCCATTCGCGCTCCTTTGTGAGCCTGATGCACGGCAACAATGAAATTGGCAATCTCAATGATATTGAGGCCATTGGGCAACTCTGTGCCGCGCACGAAGCCGTGTTTCATACCGATACGGTGCAGACCATGGGCCACTACCGCCTGGATGTGCAACAGCTGAAAAACCAGTTTCTGGTGGGCTCGGCGCACAAGTTTCACGGGCCCAAGGGCGTGGGTTTTCTGTACACGCGCAGCGGCCTGCAGGTGCAGCCGCTCATCCACGGCGGCGCGCAGGAGCGCAACGTGCGCTCCGGCACCGAGAACGTGTACGGCATCGTGGGTTTGGCCAAAGCGCTGGAAATTGCTTTGCGCGACCTCGATGCGCACCGGCAGCACGTGCTGGCGCTGAAAGCCCGCTTCATCGAAAAGCTCAAAGCCAGCATCAACGACGTGCAGTTCAACGGCTGCTCGGCCGACCTGAACAGCAGCCTTTATACCGTGCTGAGCGTGAGCCTGCCGGCCTCGGCCATGAGCGAGATGCTGCTTTTTAATCTGGATATCAACCGCATAGCGGCCTCGGGCGGCTCGGCCTGCACCAGCGGGGCGCAGGCCGGCTCCCACGTGCTGGAGGCGCTGGGCTGCGACCCGCAGCGCGGCACGGTGCGCTTTTCAATGAGCAAGCTCAACACGGCTGAAGAGGTAGACTACGCCGTGGCCCAGCTGGCCAAGCTGTATCAGCCCGTAGCGGCTTGATTACATAAGACTGGAGAAAGCCGGCGCCGGCACGTGTTAGCACTTGCCAGCAGGGGGTAGCCTGAACATCATGCGAATAATTCTCATGTCTCAGGTTTAACGTCTCAGGGCCTGTTAATCAAAGCTGCTACGACACCAAAGGCTGGCGGCGGTGCTCCAGCGCCTGTTTGAGTCCGAAAACCAGCAGGCCGGCTACCAGCACGAAGCCGGCGTCGGCCAGGGTTCTTTCCAGGCCATCCAGGGCCAGGGCCGGGCGGCCAATGGCCAACCCGCGGCCGAGGAGGGCAGCGGCGGGCATCAGGGCCAGGGCAATGAGCGGGCCGGCAATGACAGTGCGGCGGTAGGCCGAGACAATTAAAATGCCCGCCACCGCCCCGATGCCCGCCACCAGCAGCTCTTTGAAGCCCGGATATTGCAGGCTGTACACCTCCGCATTGGTGCTCAGCTCGGCCGCGGTGCTGGCCCCGGCCGCCAACAGGGCCCGCGTGGTAAGGTAAGCCGCCAGCACAAACGCGGCGTAGCCAACCAGCGTGGACAACAGGCCCCGGCCGGCCAGCTTCCAGTCGCGCAGCACTATGCCCAGCGGGATTTTGGCCAGCGGCTCGAAGCCGGGCGCGATGATGCTGGACGAAATAAACGCAATAACCTGCGGCACCGGCTCCGACGCCAGCCCGACGGCAGCCAGCACACCGCCTAGCAGCATCAGCGCCACGAAGTTGAACGACAGGCGACCGTGGTAGCACAGGCCCGCCATCATTTCTTCCCAAATGGCCTCGTCCCGGTCCTGCACCGTCTTTTCGTAGTCGGCGGCCGAAATGATGCTGGCCAGTTCGGTCGTGGCAATGCTGAGCTGCTGCGAATCGGGCACGGCGGCGCGGGCGCGGCGCAACACCTCGTCGGCCCCCCGATTGAGCACTTGCAGGGTGACAAGGTCGCCGGCCGGCTTGCGCGAGCCGCCGGGCTGCACACTCAGGCCAATAACTTCGGGCAGCTGCTCTAGCTGCTGGCAGAGCGGTTCGGTAACGGCGGGCGGAATAGTGAGCGTGAACGTGCGGTGCATAACGAGGGCAGTCGGAAAGCAAGCTCGGGTCTACGGCTAGCGGCCGGCCGCGGCCGGACTCGACCGAGAAAAGCGCATATTGTCCGGGGCCTGCTGCAAATTCTGCCCGCCGGTCCGCTAACCGCCCGGCCCGTTTAGCGTACCGGAAGGGCAGCTCTACTTTTGACCTCTCGCTTCAACTGCTCTAATGGCGGAAATCCGGATTCAACCCAAAAAATCGGCCCCCAGCCCCTGGCTGCTGGTGCTGCTGGCGGCGGCCCTGCTGGCGCTGGCCGCGTACTTCTTCCTGCGCCCCGACCCAAATGAAGCGCCGGCGGCCGCGCC
>CAXUEM010000192.1:0-6348 GCA_964249885.1 uncultured Hymenobacter sp.
CGGATAACGCGTACATTCTCAGCGGTTAGTAGTTCGCCGGCGGCCACGTCCTGCACCACATAGATAGAACGGCGAAAGCCCAGCGACTTTTCTTCGGCGGCAGTGGGGCCGTACTGCACCCGGCCCAGGGCCTGGGCCGCCTGCCGGCACTCCTGCACGAGCCGGGCCATTTCGGCCGGCTCCATCGAAAACGAGCTGTCGGGGCCGCCATCGGCGCGGCGCAGGGTGAGGTGCTTTTCGATGACCGTGGCGCCGAGCACGGTGGCAGCCACGGCCACGCCGGTACCTATTGTGTGGTCAGATAAGCCCACCTGGCAGCCCAGCAGCTGGGCCAGGTGCGGGATGGTGCGCAGGTTGGTATCGGCGGGCTCAGCGGGATAAGTGCTGGTGCACTTGAGCACGATGAGCTGTGAATTGCCGGCCGCCCGCACCGTGGCGGCCATGCGCTCGAGGTCAGCTAGGTCGGCCATGCCGGTGGAGATGATAATGGGCTTGCCGGTTTGGGCGGCGCGGGCAATTAGCTCGGGCCAGTTGTTCTCGAAGGAGGCAATTTTGTAGGCCGGGCAGTTCAGGGTTTCAAGAAACTCAATGGCCTGAATACCAAACGGCGAGCTAAAGGCCACCATACCCCGCGCGGCGGCGCGCTCGAAAATGGGCGCGTGCCACTCGAAGGGCGTAAAGTTGGTGGTGTACAGTTCGTAGAGGCTCTGGCCTTCCCAGTCGGGGTTGGCGCCGCGGACCAGAAAATCGGGCTCCCGGCTGTCGAGCGTGAGCATGTCGGGGGTGCTGGTCTGAATTTTCAGGCCCTGGCAGCCCGCGTCGGCCGCCGCATCCACGATGGCCAGGGCCCGCTCCAGCGAGTGGCCGTGGTTGCCCGACATTTCCGCAATGATGAACGGCGGCTGCCCCGCGCCCACGCAGTGCGCTCCAATTAAAATATCTTCCATAATCAGGCCGCAAAGGTAGGCAGGGCCGGCACCTGCAGCTCGAACTGGGCGAACCAGTGTTCGGCTCGTTGCACCGGGGCCAGCGGCGTAAAATCCAACCGCTCGAACACGCGGGCCGAGGCCGGGTTGGTCGTTTTCACTTCGGCGCGCAGGCGCCAGGCGCCGGGCCGCTCCCGGCGCAACTCGGTGAGGGCGCGGCGCAACAAAGCCCGCCCGAGGCCTTGGCCGCGCCGCTCGGCGGCCACGGAGTAGTCTATTAGGCCCTTGTCGCCAGTGAACTCAATGCGCACCTGTCCGACATACTGTCCGGCTTCAGCAAACAGATAGAGGTAGGCGTCGGAATCAGCCAGCCGCCGCTCAAACCAAACCTGGTGGCCGGGCCACTGAATGGGCGCGGGGTCAATGGCGTTAGCGCGCACGGCGGGGTCGTTGGCCCAATCAAAATACAGCCCGGCGTCGGCCGGCGCGGCGCGGCGCACTTGCAGGGCGTAGGTGTTGGCTAACTCCCGAAATACCTGACCGAACCGCTGGGCGCTGCCTTCGGGGTTGAACGTCTTATGCTGAGCTGTTTGCATGGCGGCGGCCAGGGCTGGCAGCTGCTCGTCCGGCAGGGTGTTCAGCTCGGCGTAGGGCCGGGCCAGGCCGGCGCGGGTCAGGTAGTCAAACAGCAATTGCTGATTGTCGGCCGTCGGATAAAGCAGCAGCAGGCCGCCCAGCGCGCAGCACTCGTAGGCCATGCCGCTGGGTGGGCACACAAAAATCCCGCAGCTGCCGAGCAACTCGGCCATGGCGTCGGCGGGCAGATTGTGATGCAGGCGCACCCCCGGCTGGCCGCTGGCAGCGGCGGCCAATACGGCCTGGTGTGGGTAGGCCGCGCCGGTTACGACCGAAATGTCGCGGCCCGGGAACCGGGTTTGCAGCGCGGGCAGCAGGCGAAGGGTGTGGTTGTCGGGGTCGGCCCCGCCCATGTTCAGGAAAATCCGGTTCGTGTTCGGCGCTGCGCCAAGGCGCTGCCGCGCCCGCCAGAATTCCGGCCGCAGCAAAGCAAAACCAGGTCCCAGGCAGAGCTGCGTGCCGGGCGCGCGGTAGGCGTAGCGCGCCGCGTCCACGCCACCGGCCGCGTTCAGCACCACGTCGGCGTAGCCGGCGGCCCGGTCGGTGGCAAAATCATCAAAGCAGACCAGCGCCCGCGCCTGCCGCTTGCAGTGCTGTTGGTAGGCCGCGTCGAAGTCGTAGCCGTCGAGCACCAGTATATCTGACGGGCGCAGGCGCCCGGCCAGCCATTCGGGCTCGGCCAGCAGGGGAAGGTTGGCCGGAATGAGCCAGTAGTGCGCGTTATCCTCTGAGGTTGAGGGTGCAGGCTGCGGGTCGCGCGTGGCCCAGACGCAGCTAAAGCTGGCTTCGGCCAGCAGCCCGGCCAGCACCTGGCAGCGGGTGCGGTGGCCCAGCCCGATGCGGGGGTTGCCATCAACCCGCAACACCACGCGGGCGCCAGCTGGGTCGGAAACAGGGGGGAAGTTGGCGGACACGCGGCGGCGAGAAAAGCGGCGAGAAAACCAGCAATGAGAACTGCGCTAAACCTACAGCTTTTTCTGCTCGACGTGCGCGTTCAGCGCCACCAGCTCGGGGTTGGCAGCCAGCACGGCAATGAGCTGTTCGCCGTCCAGCCCGCCGGCGTTGTGCTCAGCTATCAGCCTCTGAATGAGTTGATAGTCATCGGCCGTATCTACGGTGAGGCGGAAGCGGCTGGCGTCAAGGCCATCGGGCGCCTCGCGGGTGAAGTGGGCCAGGCGGACGGTGCCGGGCCGGTTCTGGTGCAGGTAGGGCGTTACGTGCTCGCGGTCTTCGGGGCGGACGGCCCGGGCGGCGGCTTCGTCGAGCAGCTCACGCGAGAAAATCTCGAAGTCGAACCCGCGCGGGTAGCTGCGCTGCAGCACGTTGGACAGGTACAGGCGCGGGTCGGCGGCGGCCTCGTAGCGGGCGGCGGCTTCGGCCACTAGCTCGGGCGCCAGCAGGGGGCAGTCGCTGGTCACGCGAATAACGACTTCCAGCTCATGCTCGGCGGCGCACAGCTGGTAGCGGCTGAGCACGTCGTGGGCCGCGCCGCGCGTCAGGGGCACCCCCTGCTGGCGGGCAAAATCGGCCAGCACGTCGTCGTCAGCTAAGGTAGTGGTGGCCAGCAGCACAGGCAAACCGGTGCGGCGCAGGCGGCGCAGGTGCCAGCCCAGCAGGGTATCGGCCCCGGCCGGCAGCAGCACTTTGCCCGGCAGGCGGGTGCTGCCCATGCGCGCCTGCGAAATAATGCCTACGCGCATCAGGAAGCCACTTTTTCGAGCAGGTACATCACGTCCACATTGCCGGCTTCGGCCTCGGTGATGTAGGGGTAGAGCTGCTGCTTGACCAGCCGCAGCTGGCCCGGAAAGGTGTCGAGGAAGAGCTGGGCGAAGTCGGCTTTCCACAGAAAACCCTCGTTGCCGCGATACTTGATGGCGGTGGTTTCGGGCGCGTAATACTCGAAGCCCCAGATATAGCGGCGGGTGCAGCGCAGCATTTCGGCCATGATGCGCGGCAGGTCATCGGGCGCGATGTGAATGAGCACGCCGTTGGTGCACACGAGGTCGAAGAAGCCGTCCTTGAACGGCAAATCAAACCCGCTGCCCTGCAGGATATTGACGCCGCGCACGAAGTCGCGGGCTTTTTCCACGGCGTAGGCCTGCAGCTCAATGCCGTAGAGGTTGGTAAAGCCGGCCGCCTGCAAACCCAGCAGCTGCATGCCGGTGTTGCAGCCCACTTCCAGCAGGGGGGCATTTGGCGGCAAACCGGTCAGAAATTCGGCGTTCATCTCCGGCTTGGTTCGGCCCCAGATGCGGCGGTAGGCCTCGTTCCACTCTTCCAGCGGGCGGGAGTTGCGGTCGGTGTATTCGCGGCCAAAGTCGCCGGCCCAGAAGTCTTCTTGCGTAGTGAACAAGTTAAATTAAAAATTAAAAATGAAGAATTAAAAATTGGTATGATAAGGTAAGAAAATGCACTTTTAAATAGTTATTAACTAGCACATTTTTTAATTTATCATTTTCAATTTTTAATTAAAAACTCAATGATGCAGGCAATGACGTAATCCTGCTCCTCATCGGTCAGCGTGGGAAAGAGCGGAATGCTCAGGCAGTGCTGGTAATATTTTTCCACGGCCGGAAAGTCTCCTTCGCGCCAGCCCAGCGCCTCGTAGTAGGGCATGCGGTGCACCGGAATGTAGTGGACCTGGGCAAAAATCTGCCGGGTTCTCAGGAAGTCGTACAGCCCGCGCCGGTCGGCTACCTGAATGACGTACAGATGATAGGCGTGGCCCGGCCGGCCGGGCGCCCGGGGCGGGACGCCCGGCACGGTGGCAAACGCCGCATCGTAGCGCGCGGCCAGCTGGCGGCGGCGGGCCAGGCCCTCGTCGGCGCGGGACAATTGGCTGATTCCCAGCGCGCAGAGCATGTCGGGCAGGCGGTAGTTGTAGCCCAGCTCCTGCATTTCCATGTACCAGCCGCCGTCAGATTCGCGCCGCAGCTCGGCCGGGTCGCGGCTGATGCCGTGGGTGCGCAGGCGCAGCAGGTGCCGGTACAGCGCCTCCGAGTTGGTCGTAATCATACCACCCTCGCCGGTGGCAATGTGCTTGACGGGGTGGAAGCTGAAAATGGCCAAATCGGCCAGCTGCCCGTTGCCGCAGCGCTGCTCCTGGCCTTGAGCATCCACAAAAAAGCCGCCCGGCGCGTGGCAGGCATCCTCGATAATCCACAGCCCGAACTCGTCGGCCAGCCGCCGCGCCGCCTCCAGGTTCACGGCCAGCCCGGCAAAGTCTACCGGAATCAGGCCCTGAAAATGGCCGGCCGGATGCGCTTGCAGCAACTCCCGGACTTTAGCTAAATCCAGCAGGCCGGTTTCGGGGTCAATGTCGGCAAAGTAGACCTCGCCGCCGCAGTAGCGCACGCAGTTGGCCGAGGCGGCGAAGGTGAGCGGCGAGGTGATGACGCGCTGGCCCGGCGCCACGCCCAGCGCCAGCGCGCACAGGTGCAGGGCGGCCGTGCCGTTGCTCACGGCCACGGCGAATTTCGCGTCCACGTAATCCGCAAACCGCTGCTCAAACTCGCCCACCGTGGGCCCCTGCGTGAGGAAGTCGGCCTGCAAAGCGGCCGTGACGGCGGCGACGTCGGCTTCGGTGATGTGCTGGCGGCCGTAGGGCAGCGGGCGGCTGGGGGTGAAGTCAGGCGAAAGCATAAGGCCAGCAGGGGGTTAGGCCACAAAATCGGCGTCCACGTGGCGCCGGATTTCCTCTCTAATCTGCTCCACGTCCAGCCAGTCTTCGTTGTTGGCCGAGTCGTAGTGGAAGCCCAGCGCGGTGCGGCGGCCGTTGAAATGGCGGATGAAGGCCTCCACGTCGAAGGTGGGCGTGGCGGGCAGAATGACGTAGTAGCGCTCCAGCTCGACGGTGCTCAGGGCGTCGGTTTCGGTTATCATTTCCTCGTGCAGCTTCTCGCCGGGGCGGATGCCCACGATGCGCTGCTCGCACTCCGGCCCGATGGCGCGGGCCACTTCCGTGATTTTGTAGCTCGGGATTTTGGGCACGAAAATCTCGCCGCCCCAGGAGTGCTCCAGCGCGTAGAGCACCAAATCCACGCCCTCATCGAGCGAGATGTGGAAGCGCGTCATGTCGGGGTGGGTGATGGGCAACACCCCGGTCTGGCGCTGCTGCAAAAAGAACGGCACGACGGAGCCGCGCGAGCCGATGACGTTGCCGTAGCGCACCACCGAGAAGCGCAAATCCCGACTGCCCTTCATGTTGTTGGCCGCCACGAAAAGCTTGTCCGAGCAGAGCTTGGTGGCGCCGTAGAGGTTGATGGGCGCGGCGGCCTTGTCGGTGCTCAGGGCCACAACTTCCTTCACGCCGCAGTCCAGGGCGGCGTTTATCACGTTCTCGGCCCCAAAGATGTTGGTCTTGATGCACTCCATCGGGTTATACTCGGCGGCGGGTACTTGCTTGAGGGCGGCGGCGTGGAAGATGATGTCGATGCCCTCGGAGGCGCGGTGCTGGCGCTCGGGGTCGCGCAGATCGCCGATGAAATAGCGGATGGCCGGGTACTGGGCCAGGCTGAACTCCTGGCTCATTTCGTACTGCTTGAGCTCATCGCGCGAAAAGACGACCAGCCGGCGCACCAGCGGATATTTCTCGAACACGGCCCGCACGAACTGCTTGCCAAACGAGCCGGTGCCGCCGGTAATAAGGATGGATTTATGATTGAGGTCGAGCGCCATAAGAAAGGAAGGGAATAGCCCGCAACGGTACGGCGAAGTAGGCCGGCCCCGGCGCCGGGGCGGGCGGCCGCGGGCCGGCTGCTGATAAGCCAGCAGGGGGGAGCAGCGC
>CAXUEM010000193.1:0-1923 GCA_964249885.1 uncultured Hymenobacter sp.
GTATCTTTGCCCTCCCATTCCTCACCTCTGTCCCCACCCTCTCTTGCCATGCTAATCGGCGTTCCGAAGGAAATCAAAAACAACGAAAACCGCGTGGGCCTGACGCCCGCCGGCGTCGCCGAACTGCGCAAGCACGGCCACTCCCTGCTGGTGCAGCGCACGGCCGGCGAGGGCAGCGGCTTCTCCGATGCCGAGTACGAGCAGGCCGGCGCCCGGATGCTGGGCACCATCGCCGAGGTGTACGGGCAGGCCAAGATGATTATCAAGGTGAAGGAGCCCATTCAGGAAGAGTACGCCCTGATTAAGGAAAACCAACTGCTCTTCACCTACTTCCACTTTGCCTCGGGCGAGGAGCTGACCCACGCCATGGTAGAGCGCAAGGCCGTGTGCCTGGCCTACGAAACCGTGGAGCTGCCCTCGCGCGCGCTGCCGCTGCTCATCCCGATGAGCGAGGTGGCCGGCCGCATGGCCCCGCAGGAAGGCGCCAAGTACCTCGAAAAGCCCCTGAAAGGCCGCGGCATTCTGCTCGGCGGCGTGCCCGGCGTGAAGCCGGCCAACGTGCTGGTGCTCGGCGGCGGCATTGTGGGCACGCAGGCCGCGAAAGTGGCGGCCGGCCTCGGTGCCCAGGTCACCATCATGGACATCAGCCTGACGCGCCTGCGCGAGCTGGACGACATCATGCCCAAGAACGTGATTACGCAGTACTCGAACGAGTACAACATCCGCGAGGCCATCAAAACCTCGGACCTGATTGTGGGCGCGGTGCTCATCCCCGGCGCCAAGGCCCCGCACCTCATCACCCGCGACATGCTCAAGACCATGCGCCCCGGCACCGTGGTGGTGGACGTGGCCGTGGACCAGGGCGGCTGCATCGAAACCTGCCGCCCCACAACCCACGAAAACCCGACCTTCATCATCGACGATGTAGTGCACTACTGTGTGGCTAACATGCCCGGCGCCGTGCCCTACACCAGCACCCTGGCCCTGACCAACGCCACGTTGCCCTACGCCGTGAAGCTAGCCAACCTGGGCTGGCAGGAAGCCTGCCGCCGCGACCCGGCCCTGCGCCTGGGCCTGAACGTGGTCCACGGCGAGGTGGTCTACAAAGGCGTGGCCGACGCCTGGAACCTGCCGCTGGTAGATGTGGAGACCGTGCTGGACGGGGTAGCTGTTGCCAATTAAAAATGATGAATTAAAAATTAAAAATGCCTTCCCAGCGCCGCGCCGGGAGGGCATTTTTCATTGCTCGTATCCTGCCATTTCTTAATTTTTAATTCATCATTTTTAATTAAAAATTGTCCGCCTCGCTCCTGCTCTTACTGCGCCGCTTGCTGCTGCTGCTGGGGTTTTTCACCCTGCTGCGGCTGGGGTTCTATATTTCCAACTACGCCACGTTTCGCGGCATTGGGACGGGGCCGGTTTTGCTGGCTTTCGGGCAGGGCCTGCGCTTCGATGTGGTGGCCATTCTGATTGTGAACCTGCCGCTGGTGGTGCTCTCGGTGCTCTTGCCGCTGCACTGGCGGCCGGGCCAGCAGGGGCTGCGGGCCCTGACGGTGCTGCTGCAAACGCCCGCCTTCGCCGGCAACATCCTCGACTGGGAGTATTTCAAGTTCATCGGCCGGCGCACCAGCAACGAGCTGACCACGGTGGGCACCGAGGTAGGCAACCAGTTCGGGCAGTTCTTGCTGAACTACTGGGCCCTGCTGCTCTTGTGCCTAGGGCTGCTGGCCCTGCTCTGGTGGCTGTTCCCAATGCCGGATGGGGAGTTAAGAGTTAAAAGTTATGAGTTAGAAGTTAGCAAAGAAGATTCTCCGTCAGGGCGGCGGCCGGCACAACTTTTCACGCTTAACTCTAAGCTCTTAACTCGTTTCCTCCAACTGCTGCTCGTGGGCGGGCTCACGGTGCTCGGCATCCGCGGCAGCC
>CAXUEM010000193.1:1933-4682 GCA_964249885.1 uncultured Hymenobacter sp.
GCGAGCGGGGGGGGCCCCCCCGCGCTGCCGGCGGGCACCAACGTGGTGCTTTTGCTGCTTGAGAGCTTTGCCTCGGAATACACCGGCATCGAGAACGGCGGGCGGGGCGGCTACACCCCGTTTTTCGACTCGCTGGCCACCGCGCCCGGCGCGGTGCACCTGCCCCACAACTACGCCAACGGCCGCCGCTCCATCGAGGCGTTGCCGGCGGTGCTGGCCGGGCTGCCGGCCCTGCTCGAAACGCCCTACATCACCTCGACATTTCAAACCAACGAGTTGCACGGCCTGGCCGAAACCCTGGGCCAGCAGGGCTACCGCACGGCCGTGTACCACGGCGCGGCCAACGGCACCATGGGCTTCGACATGTTCAGCGGCCTGGCCGGAGTGCAGAAATACTACGGCCTGAACGAGTACCCCGGCGGCGCGTCATCGCCCGACTACGACGGGCACTGGGGCATTTTCGACGAGCCGTATCTGCAGTATTTCAGCCGGCAGCTAAGCCAGACCCGGGAGCCGTTTTTCGCCACGGTGTTCACGCTCAGCGCCCACGAGCCGTTCACGCTGCCCAGGCAGTACGCGGGCAAATTTCCACCGGGCACCTTGCCCATTCACCCCACCGTGGCCTACGCCGACCACGCGCTGCGGCGCTTCTTTGCCGCCGCCCGGCGCCAGCCCTGGTACAATCGCACGTTGTTCGTCCTCACCGCCGACCACACCTCGGCCTCGGACAACCTGGCCTACCTGAACCCGCTGGGCGCCCAGAAAACGCCGCTACTCTTCTTCAATCCCGGCCGGGCGCTGCCGCCGGTGCCAGCCGGGCCAGCGCGCATCAGTCAGCAGGCCGATGTGCCGGCCACGGTGCTCGACTTGCTGAGCCGGCCTGCGTCGACGGCCGCCTCCATGCTGCCGTTCGGCTCGTCGGTGTTCGGGCCGGGAACCGGCCGGGCCTTGTTTCGCAACGGCGAGTCATTTTACCTTGTGCACCACGATTTTGTGGCCGAGCTCACGGCCGACAACGTGGTGCGGCTGTATCCTTTTCAGCCTCATTTTATTCCGCACGAGGCGCTGGCGAATCCCGACCCGGTGAAGCTGAAGCAGTACGGCGACGAGCTGCGCGCCTGCGTGCAGGTGTACGTGAATGGCCTGGTGGACAATAAGTTGTACCAGCCGTAGCGCAAACTTTGCAGTCCGCGCGTGAACAAGTCGTTCGGGTGTTGCTCAGGCGCGGACTACAAATTCCGCGCTACGTCGGCATAGGCCGGAATTTCAGCCAGCCGCTCATTAACTCCCTGCTGGAAATCAACCCGCCAGCAGTAGTGCGTCAGGCCATTGGTGAGCAGCAGCAGCGGCGCGCCGATGGTTTGGTTGTAAACGGCCGCCTGCTGGGCCACGGCGGCGTCAATTTTCACCGTCGGCGCCTTGCACTCGACCAGCAGCAAGGGCCGGCCGGCGGCGTTCATGGCCAGCAAATCGGTGCGCTTGCGGCGCTGGTTGTAGCGCAGGCCGCGCTCGAGCGTCAGCAGGCCGCGCGGGTAGCCGAGGTAGTCAATTAAGTAATGCACCACGTGCTGGCGCACCCACTCTTCGGGCGTGAGCACCACGTGCTTGCGGCGCAGCGCGTCCCAGATAAGCGGTTGGTTTGTGGCCGATTGCGTAAGTTTGGCCTCGAAAGGCGGCAGGTCCAGGGCTTGCATCACCTCCAAAGGTACTGGTGAGGACAGGTCGCTTTCCGCTAAATGCCCGCCGTGCCGTCGTTCCCAGCAGGGGGTGGCGGCTTTTTTCATGGTTAATGATTAACGGTTGATAATTAATCTGTTTTCTCATCAATCACTGACCATTAATCACTAACCACTAATTTGATTTCCTTATGAAAACCAAAACCGAAATCGTCGAAAACTGGCTGCCGCGCTACACGGGCGTGCCGCTCAAGGAGTTCGGGCAGTACATTCTGCTCACCAACTTCATCAACTACGTCACCATGTTTGCCGAGCAGTTCGACTGCGAGATTCGCGGCCTCGACAAGCCCATGCAAACGGCCACGGCCAACAACATCACCATCGTCAACTTCGGCATGGGCTCGGCCATGGCGGCCACGGTCATGGATTTGCTGTCGGCCATCAAGCCCAAGGCGGCCCTGTTTCTGGGCAAATGCGGCGGCCTCAAATCCAAAACCAAGCTCGGCGACTTGATTCTGCCCATCGCCGCCATTCGGGGCGAGGGCACGTCCGACGACTACCTGCCGGCCGAGATTCCGGCCCTGCCCTCGTTCCGTTTGCAGCGGGCGGTGAGCAGCATGATTAAAAAGCACGAAAAAGACTACTGGACCGGCACGGTGTACACCACCAACCGCCGCGTGTGGGAGCACGACGAGAAGTTCAAGGACTACCTGCGCCAGATTCGGGCCATGGCCGTGGACATGGAAACGGCCACCATCTTCGTGGTCGGCTTCGCCAATGAGATTCCGCACGGCGCCCTGTTGCTGGTCAGCGACAACCCCATGACGCCCGAAGGCGTGAAAACGGCCGAGTCGGACTCGAAAATCACAGCCGGCTACGTGCGCACCCACCTGCAGATTGGCATCGATTCGCTGATTGAGCTGCAGAACTCGGGCGAGTCGGTGAAGCACATGCGCTTCGAGTAAGCCCCTGCGCTGGGCATCTAGTAAGCTAATTGTGATTAGGCGCGCCCCCCCGGGGCAAACCCCAGCATGCGCCCCAAAATTTGGTATGAGGGGAGCCCCGCACGGCAC
>CAXUEM010000193.1:4692-6311 GCA_964249885.1 uncultured Hymenobacter sp.
GGTGAGTGAGCGCCTGCGCAAGTAGCAGCAGGCGGGACTACCCCCTGCTGGCGCGCCTAATGTGCTTCTGAGGCTAGCAGCTCAGTCACGGGTAATGGAGGTTTTAAGCTTTTGGGCGCAACTTGCCGCATGAATTCTCGTCTTCTCGCGCCGCTTTTGCTGCTGGCGGGCCTCAGTGCCTGCAACAGTACCACTTCCTCCAAACGCCAGCCGGCCGACCTGGTGGTGTACAACGCCACCGTATACACCGTGGACTCGGCGTTTGCCAAAGCCCAGGCCTTTGCCGTGCGCGACGGCAAATTTGTGGCCGTGGGCAGCTCAGAGGCCATTCGCCAGCAGTTTGAGAGCCAGCAGGAAGTCGACGCGCAAGGGCAGTTTATTTACCCGGGCTTTTATGACGCGCACTGCCACTTCTACGGCTACGCAATGACGCTGGCCAACGCCGATTTGGTGGGAGCCACGTCCTGGGCCGAAACGGTGGCGCGCCTGAGCAAGCATCGGCAGGCCAACCCGCAGGCGGCCTGGCTTACGGGCCGGGGCTGGGACCAGAACGACTGGCCGGGCAAGCGCTTCCCGAGCAAGGACACCCTGGACTTGCTGTTTCCGAACACGCCCGTATTCATCGAGCGGGTCGATGGCCACGCCGCGCTGGTCAACCAAAAGGCGCTGGACCTGGCCGGCATCACGGCCCAGACGCCCATCAGCGGTGGCGTCATTGCCCGCGACCAGCAGGGCCGCCTCACCGGCCTGCTGGTCGATAACGCCGTGGCGCTGATTGAAAAAAAGCTGCCCGCCCCCACTCCCGCCGAGGCCGAAAAAGCCCTGCTCCTGGCCCAGCAGAACTGCCTGGCCGTGGGCCTGACCAGCCTGGCCGACGCCGGGCTCGACCGCCCCGTGATTGAGCAAATTGCCGCCCTGCAGGCCGCGCAGAAGCTCCGGCTGCGCCTTTACGCCATGATTACGCCCACGCCGGCCAACCTGGAATACTACCTGAAAAAGGGCCCCACCTATTCCGACAATCTCACTGTCAGCTCCTTTAAGGTGTATGCCGATGGTGCCCTGGGCTCGCGCGGGGCCAGCCTGCTGGCGCCCTACGCCGACAAGCCCACCGAAAAAGGCTTCCTGCTGCGCTCGGTGCCGGAGTACCGCACCCTGGCCCAGCGTCTGGCCGCCAGCAAGTTTCAGATGAACACCCACGCCATCGGCGACTCGGCCAACCGGGTGATGCTGGACATCTACGGCGAGGTGCTCCAGGGCCAAAAAGACCGCCGCTGGCGCATCGAGCACGCCCAGGTGGTGACGGCGGCCGACCAGCCCAAGTTCCGGCAGTACGGCGTGGTGCCCTCGGTGCAGCCCACGCACGCGACGTCCGACATGTACTGGGCCGGCGAGCGGCTGGGCGCCCGGCGCCTGCCCACGGCCTACGCCTTCGAGCAGCTGCGCCGGCAGTACGGACAGGTGGCCCTGGGCACCGATTTTCCGGTCGAGCACATCAACCCGTTCTACACCTTCCACGCCGCCGTGGCCCGGCAGGATGCCAAGAACTACCCGGCCGGGGGTTTCCAGCCCGCCAACGCCCTGAGCCGGGCCGATGCCCTGCGCGGCATGACCACCTGGGC
>CAXUEM010000194.1:0-246 GCA_964249885.1 uncultured Hymenobacter sp.
GACGACATGCAAGCCAGCTTCGGCCGTCGACCCGACCTCAATGCCCTGCTGCTGCTCATCGGCGTGCAGGAGCTAGGGCAGGGCGTGGCCACGTTCACCAAAGAGCAGAAGCAGGATTTGATGCACATTGCTACCTGCAAGCTCTTCAGCCTTAGCGGCCACTACGAGCTGGAAAGCATGGACGCCGACGGCTGGCCGCACTACAAGCTCCTGCGCCCGGTGCCCTTCGCGTTCCTGAAAGAGCAG
>CAXUEM010000194.1:256-6305 GCA_964249885.1 uncultured Hymenobacter sp.
TTCTGGAGTACTTCGACGCAGCCGACGACGAATAGAATCTTGAAGACCTACGACCAAAAAACATAATAAAAAAAACCGATGCCATGCGCAGCAGCGACATTCCGGTCAATCTGCATCATCTGTAATGAAAATAATTTCTTACAACCTCAACGGCCTGCGCTCGGCCCTGAGCAAGGGCCTGCTCGATTGGCTGGCTGAGGCCCGGCCCGACGTGTTTTGCGTGCAGGAAATCAAGGCCGGCCGCGACAGCCTCGATGTGTCGGGTTTTGAAAAGCTGGGCTACCGCTGCTACCTGCATCCGGCCCAAAAGCCGGGCTACAGCGGCGTCGCCACGTTCAGCAAAACGCCGCCGCTGGCCGTGGTCGAAGGCTGCGGCGAAGGCCTCTATGACGCCGAGGGCCGGGTGCTGCGCCTGGATTTTGAAGGTTTCTCCATCCTGAATACCTACATGCCCTCCGGCACGAGCGGGCCGGAGCGGCAGGCGTTTAAGGTGCAGTGGCTGCACTTTTTCCGGCGCTACGTGGCCGGGCTCAAAAGCCAGCCGGGGGCTAGGCCGCTGATTATTGTGGGCGACTTCAACTGCTGCCAGACGCCCATTGACCTGCATAACCCCAAGGCCAACCAGAACAGCCCCGGCTACACCCCCGAGGAGCGGCAGTGGTTCCGCGACCTGCTCGCCGACGGCTACCTCGACTCGTTCCGCCACCACGTGGGCGCCGACGCCGCCGGCCACTATTCCTGGTGGAGCTACCGCGCCGGCTCGCGCAAGCGCAACGTGGGCTGGCGCCTCGACCACGTGCTGGTAGCTGAAGCCTTGCGCAGCCGGGTGCAGGCGGCCGGCCTGCTGCCCGATGTGGTGCATTCCGACCACTGCCCAGCCTGGGTGGAGTTAGCGGCGAGTTGACCGAGTTATTAGTTTGTCGGCCTTTCTATTTTCCGCCGGTGCACACTTCTAGGTCCGGCGCATCAGCGGGCGCTAAGATGATAGCCGCAAATAGCAAATAATATTGATAGGACTGTGTCTATTCAAATTACCGTTTGCGTGAACTATGCATGGGGGTCCGCTGCCTATCTTTCGTAATCATTGCAAATGAGCCCACTACATGAGAGTTCTGTTCCTCTTGCTTGTCTTTTTGACCACGAATCAAGCAAGTTGCCAAAACCCCACTGACTCGCAGACTAAGCCTTCAGAAGCTGTCAACGATGCCTTTATTGGCGCCTTGCTGAAGCGGGTTTCCTACGCGCGGCTGGTGGCCGCCCGCTATCCCATGAAAGGAACTGCTCCCAAGCTCGGTACGGGCCGCATGGTCTCCTTTTCTCACGGGGCAAATCAGTTCACATGCTTCAAAAGCCCCGACAACACGTTCACGGCCTCGATGGTGGTTACCAGCCCTGAGCCCCTGCTGGCCCCACTGTTAAAGATTGGCCAGCCTAAAACCGCAACGCTCAAGCAGCTAGGGATTTCCCGCAGCCAAAATGTGCTGCAGGTATCTGATTTAGAAGGCATGGCACTCACAACCTTCTATTTTCAAACTGAGAAGTTGGTGAAGGTCACCTTCGGGGCGACGATTGATTAACGCCTTCCAATACGGGTCTTGAACTAACAAACCCTCCTTTTATTAAACGACACACGCAGGCCCTTCACCTAGGAGCCAACTGGCCCTTCAAGTGCGAAGTGATTTTAAAAAACTCGTTTACAATTCAAAGTTTACGAAATGCCCCGCAAGGATGAGTTTCGCAAACACTAAAACCACTGCTCTGCGCATTGCTGCACCAGCAGAATTTCAAGAGTAGCTGGTCGATAATAAATCCCTAGCCTTGGACCATACTTTGTCTGCTACCATAAAGTACCGCCATCGTATTCATCCGCCTACCTACCCCCTGCCGGAAACTTTTCCCCCTTCGGCTTAACTTGCTAGGGTATGGCAGCAACTGTAACCGAAGCCCCCGCCACCGCCTCGGCCCTGAGCCGGGTGCGGGCGGAGCTGGAAGCATTTAAGCGGAAATTTTACCTCAACCTGCTCGTGCGGGGCGGGCTGGTGGCGGCCGGGCTGCTGCTGAGCTTGTTCGTCGTTTTTAACCTGCTCGAATACTTTCTCTACCTGCCGACCTGGGTGCGCGGCGGGCTGTTGTTTGGCTTTATTGGGCTGAGCGTGTACGCCTTCGGGCGCTGGATTTGGACCCCGCTGGCGGCCCTGACCAACCTGCGGCGGCTGCTCAGCGACGAGCAGGCGGCCCGGCAGGTCGGTGCTTTGTTTCCGGAGGTGCAGGACCGGCTGCTCAACGCCCTGCAGCTGCAGGGCCAGGCCCGCGACAACGCCCTGATTGCCGCCAGCCTGGAGCAGCGGGCGGCGCAACTCAGCGGGTTTTCGTTTGCCGAGGGCATCAACATTCAGCGCGAGAGCAAGCCGCTGTGGAAGTACGCGGCTGTGCCCCTGCTGGTGGTGCTGGGCATTGCGGCGGTGTACCCGGCCTTGCTGGTGCAGGGCACCGGACGCATTCTGCGCTACCGGCAGGCGTTTGCGCCGCCCGCGCCATTTCAATTTGAGCTAAAAAACAAGCAGTTGACCGCGTTTCGGGGCGAAGATTTCACCCTGAACGTAGCGGTGAGCGGGCAGGCGCTACCGGCCAGCGTCAAGATTCGCTTTGCCGGCACCGAGCAGCCCCTGCGCAAGGCCGGCGGGCGCGCCGACCAATTTCAGTACACCTTCGAGCAGCCGCAAAGCACGGTCAAATTTCAGCTCGAAGGCGCCGGGTTTGCCTCGCCGGAATATGAGCTGACGGTGCGGGAGCGGCCCAACCTGCGCGATTTTAAGGTAAGCGTGAGCTACCCGGCTTATACCGGCCGGGCGGGCGAAACCATCCCGAACGGCGGCAACCTGACCGTGCCGGAGGGCAGCACGGTGCGCTGGGAATTTGCCACGGCCGCCACCGAGGAGCTGGCGCTGGTTTTTCAAAACCCCAACGAGACCCTGCCGGCCCGCGCCGACGACGGGCAGTTTGTGGCCGAGCGCCGGGTGCTGCGCTCCCAGCCCTACCAGCTGCGCCTGCGCAACGAGCACAGCCTCAACAAAGACCCTATTGCCTACCAGCTCACCGCCGTGCCCGATTTGGCGCCGAGCCTGACGCTGGAAACCTTCCCCGACACAACCAGCCTGCGCTACCTGGGCCTGGGCGGCACCGTGCGCGACGATTATGGCCTGACCCGGCTGCAGCTGCACTACGCCCTGCGCCGCGAGGGCCAGAGCCCCAACGTCCGGCCTAGCCAGCAGGGGGTGCGGCCGCTGGCCTTGCCGCGCGAAAGTGCCGGCACTTACAACTACACTTGGGACTTGCAAAAGCTGGGCATGCGCCCCGGCGACCGGCTCGAATACTACGTTGAGGCCTGGGACAATGACGGCGTGCGCGGCCCTAAAAGCACCCGCACCCGGCCGGCCGAGTTCCGGCTGCCCAGCGCCCGCGAGCTGAGCCAGCAACTCAAGGCCGAGGCTTCGTCAGTGGCCAGCCAGATGAGCCAGGCCGCCAAGCAAAGCAAAAACCTGGAGCGCGAGCTGGCCAAAGCTTCAGACAAGCTCAAAACCAAGCGCGATTTGAGCTTCCAGGACCGCAAGCAGCTGCAGGAAATGCTCGACCAGAAACAGCAGCTCGACCAGCAGATGCAGAACATGCAGAAGCTCTTCGACCAGCTCAACCAGAAGCAGGACCAGCTGAGCCCCCGGAGCGAGGAGCTGGCCAAGAAAGCCGAGGAGCTGAAAAAGCTGATGGCCGACCTGCTCGACCCCGAAACCAAGAAGCTCTACGACAAGCTGCAGAAGCTGCTCAACGAGCAGAAGCTGCCCGACGCCGAGATGCAGAAGCTGCTCCAGCAACTCGAAAACAAAGAGGACACCTTGCAGAAAGAGCTGGACCGCGCCCTGGAAATGTTCAAGCAGATGCAGCTGGAGCAGAAGCTGGAGGAAACCACCGACAAGTTGGAAAAGCTGGCCGCCGAACAGGAAAAGCTGGCCGAGCAAACCGCCAAAAACGACCGCGAAAACCCCGACAACAAGCTCGGCAAAGACGAGCAGAAGGCGGCGCAGGAGCAGCTAAAGCAGGAGCAGGCCAATCAGAAGCAGGACTTCGAGGACCTGAAAAAAGACCTGCAGGACCTCAAGCAGATGGACCAGGAGCTGGGCGACCAGAACGAGATTGACGAGCAGAAGCCCGACCAGCAGGGGGTCGACCAGGACATGCAGGAAAGCCAGCAGGGCTTGGCCAAAAACCAGAACCAGAAGGCCGCCGCCAAGCAGAAAGCCGCCGCTGAGAAGCTGAAGAAGATGGCCCAGAAGATGCAGGAGCAGCAAAGCCAGGACGAGGACGAGCAGGCCCAGCAGAACATCGACGACCTGCGCGACATCCTGGAGAACCTGCTCACGCTCAGCTTCGACCAGGAAAAGCTGATGAAGGATTTCCGCGCCGTGGACCAGACCGACCCGCGCTTCGTGCAGCTGGGCCAGCAGCAGCGCAAGCTGCGCGACGACGCGGCCATCATCCAAGATTCACTTTACGCGCTGGCCAAAAAGGAGCCTAAGATTCAGAGCTTCGTGACCCGCGAGGTGGGCGAGATGAACGGCCGCATGGACGAGGCGCTAGGCCACATCCGCCAGCGCGACGTAAGCCGGGCTACCGCCACCGAGCAGCAGGCCATGACCAGCATGAACAATCTGGCCCTGATGCTCGCTGACGCCCTGAGCCAGATGCAGCAGGAGCAGCAGGCCGCCCAAAGCCAACCCAAATCGGGCAGCGGCAAGCCCGGCAAGGGCAAGAAAAAAGGCAAAGGCCAGGGCAGTGGCCCCGGTCCGGGCAAGCTGGGCCAGATGCAAAAGCAGCTCAACGAGCAGATTCAGCAGCTCTCGAAGTCGGGCAAGAGCGGCAAGGCCATGTCGCAGGAGCTGGCCAAGCTGGCTGGCCAGCAGCAGATGCTGCGCCAGGCCATGCAGCAGATGGACCGCCTGCAGCAGGGCGCCGGCCAGCCCGGCGGCAAGCCCGGCCAGCAGGGCCAACCCAATGGCAAAGAAGGCAAAGACGGTAAGCCCGGCGGTGCCGATGAAGACGGTAAGGGTGAGCAGGGTGGCGGCGGCACCGGCGACGTGAAGAAGCTGATGGAACAAACCGAAACCGACCTCGTAAACAAGCGCCTGACCCAGGAAACCATCATGCGCCAGCAGCAGATTCTGACCCGGCTTTTGGAGGTGGAGAAGTCGGCCCGGGAACGCGACCAGGACACCAAGCGCGAAGCCCAGTCGGCCCAGGCCAAGCCTCCGGTTTTTCCGCCGGCCTTTGATAAGTACAAGGACTCCAAAAGCCGCCAGACCGAGTTGCTGCAGAGGAATTCTCCGGTCTTAACGCCTTATTATCAGCGGGAAGTAGGCGAGTACTTTCAGAAAATGAAGTAGGTATGTTCCTAAATAAAGCCTTATGTTGAGCGCCGGGCAGCGTTTAGCACAAGGTTTGTGGCTCCTTGTTGCCTTTAAGCGCAGGCATCACCTATAAATTCCTAATTTTACCGCCTGTAACCGCTGCCGCCCTCATCCCAAACCCTTTATGAAGCAGGTCAAAATTCAGATTCCGTCGCTCGTTGAGAACATCCGCGTGGTGGAGAGCTTCATTGACAACTCCAAGGATACCTTTCAGATTGAGGACGATATCTACGGCAACATCATGGTGGCCGTGACCGAGGCCGTCAACAACGCCATCCGCCACGGCAACAAGTTCGATAAGGACAAGAACGTGTACCTCTCGCTCTACGTGCAGCCCGAGCAGCTCAAGTTCGAGATTGAAGACGAGGGCACCGGCTTCAACTACGACAACCTGGAAGACACCACCGCCCCCGAGAACCTGGAAAACCCCGGCGGCCGCGGCATCTTCCTGATTCGCCATTTGGCCGATGAAGTGGCGTTCAGCAACGAAGGCCGCCGCGTGGAAATGACTTTTCTGCTGCACCCGGCCGGGAGTGAAACTGGCGAATCCAGCGGGCAGGCGCAGGCGGCGTAGCGAGCTACTGTTAATC
>CAXUEM010000195.1:0-6301 GCA_964249885.1 uncultured Hymenobacter sp.
ACCCAGTAGAACGCCCCGACTAGCCCCACCCAGCAGGGGGTACCACCTCACAAAAAAGGCCCGCCTCCTCACGGAGCCGGGCCTTATCACTTCATTCCTTCATCACCTCATCACCTCTGAATTACCCCGCCGCCAGCGCTTCGGCGCCGCCCACGATTTCGAGAATCTCGGTCGTGATGGCCGCCTGCCGGGTGCGGTTGTAGGTCAGCTTGAGCGACTTGAGCAGCTCACCCGCGTTGTCGGTGGCTTTGTCCATGGCCGTCATGCGGGCGCCGTGCTCCGAGGCGTTGCTTTCCAGCACCGCCTTGTAGAGCTGAATCTTCAGGCTTTGCGGAATGAGCGTGCGCACAATCTCGTCCTTGCTGGGCTCGAAGAGGTAATCTACGTTGCTGGTCGGCGCGGCCGTGGCCGACACCTCCGCGGGCAGCAGGGGGAGCAGCTGCTCGGTGCGGATAATCTGAGTCGCCACGTTGCGGAACTCGTTGTACACCATCACCACCTCGTCGTACTGCCCGGCGCGGTAGGCGTCCATGGCCGCTTCCGCCGCCACGCGCACCGTGTCAAAGGACAGCTGCGCGAAGACATGGGTGTAGTTGCCCACCGCGTTGCCGCGCTTGGTGAAGTACTCGTGCGCCTTCTTGCCAATGGCCATCACCGAAATATTGGCCGCCGGCAGGTTGGCGTAGCGCTGCGCAATCAGGGCATTTACGCCCTTGAACACGTTGGAGTTGAAGGCGCCCGCCAGACCGCGGTCCGAGGTAACGGCCACCACCAGCACCCGCCGCAGTTCGCGTACCGTGCCGTAGTCGGCCAGCACCTGCTCATCGGCCGAGGCCATCAGATTGCCGAGCATGGCGTTCAGGCGCTGGGCGTAGGGCCGCATCCGCAAGATGTTGTCCTGCGCCCGCCGCAGCTTCGCCGCCGACACCATTTTCATGGCCTTGGTGATTTGCTGGGTGCTGGAAACGGAGGTAATGCGGGAGCGGACTTCTTTAAGGCTTGCCATTTAATACGATGTCAATAGAAATAAATAGAGCGTCATGCTGAGCGGAGCCGAAGCATCTCTACCGCTGACTAATTAATGCTTAACAACGATTAAGTTAGTCAGCGGTAGAGATGCTTCAACAAGCTCAGCATGACCGCCTTGTGGCACCTCTACGCAGCGTAGCTCGGCACCAGGTCGTTCACCGTCTGGCGGATGGCGCCGGTGATGGAGTCGTCCAGCTTGCCAGCCTTCAGGGCGGCCAGGGCTTCGGGGTGGCGGGCGGTCAGGGTCTGGGTGAACTCCTTCTCAAACTCGCGCACGCGGTTTACCGGCACGCGGTCCAGCAGGCCGTTGGTCGAAGCGTATATGACGGCCACCTGGTCTTCCACGCGCTGGGGCGAGAACTGCGCCTGCTTGAGGATTTCGAGGTTGCGGCGGCCGCGCTCAATAGTCAGCTTAGTCGAGGCGTCGAGGTCGGAGCCGAACTTGGCGAAAGCTTCCAGTTCGCGGAATTGGGCCTGGTCGAGCTTCAGCGTACCGGCCACCTTCTTCATCGACTTAATCTGGGCGTTACCACCCACGCGGCTTACCGAGATACCCACGTTGATAGCCGGACGCACACCCGAGTTGAACAGGTTGGTCTCGAGGAAAATCTGGCCGTCGGTAATCGAGATGACGTTGGTCGGGATGTAGGCCGACACGTCACCCGCCTGGGTTTCAATGATGGGCAGCGCGGTCAGCGAACCACCACCTTTCACCAGCGGGCGCAGGCTCTCGGGCAGGTCGTTCATGTCCCGAGCAATTTCGTCCGAGGCATTGATTTTGGCGGCCCGCTCGAGCAGACGGCTGTGCAGATAAAACACGTCGCCGGGGTAGGCTTCACGGCCCGGGGGACGACGGAGCAGCAGCGACACCTCGCGGTAGGCCACGGCCTGCTTCGACAAGTCATCATACACCACCAGCGCCGGGCGGCCCGTATCACGGAAGTACTCGCCGATGGCGGCGCCGGTGAAGGGCGCGAAGAACTGCATCGGCGCGGGGTCCGAGGCCGAGGCCGATACCACCACAGTGTAGTCCATGGCACCGCCGCGGGTCAGCGAGTTCACCACCTGCGCCACTGTCGAGGCCTTCTGGCCCACGGCGACGTAGATGCAGAACACGGGCTCGCCGCGCTCGAAGAACTCGCGCTGGTTGATGATGGTGTCAATTGCCACCGCTGACTTGCCGGTCTGCCGGTCGCCAATAATCAGCTCGCGCTGACCGCGGCCAATCGGAATCATGGCGTCAATGCTCTTGATGCCGGTCTGCAGGGGCTCGGTGACGGGCTGGCGGTAGATAACGCCGGGCGCCTTGCGCTCCAGCGGCATCTCGTAGGTGGCGCCGGCAATCGGGCCGCGGCCGTCGATGGGCTGGCCCAGGGTGTTCACCACGCGGCCCACGATGCCGTCGCCCACCTTGATGGAGGCGATTTTGTTCGTGCGCTTCACGGTGGCGCCTTCGCGCACGTCGCTATAGTCGCCGAGCATTACGGCGCCCACGTTGTCTTCTTCGAGGTTCAGCACCAGGGCCTGCAGGCCGTTCTCGAACTCAATCAGCTCGCCGGCCTGGGCCTTGCTCAGCCCGTAGATGCGGGCCACGCCGTCGCCGACCTGGAGCACGGTGCCGACTTCTTCGAGTTCGGCTTCGGACTTGAAATTGGACAGTTGCTGCCGCAGGATGGCGGAAACTTCGTCCGGACGTACATCTGCCATAATCTTGGGTGATGAGGTAATAGGGTGATGGGGTGATGAGGAATCAGCGTGGTCAGGTGAGAAAGAAGTGAGGCGTTTGAACCTCATCACTTCATCACCTAATTACCTCATCACATTGCATTCTGGTAAGTATTCTCCGTCAGCGAGGTGCGCAGCTTGCGCAGGTTGGTGCGCACCGAGTCGTCAATCTGCCGGTCGCCAATCCGCAGCACGAAGCCGCCGATGAGGTCGGCATCCACTTTCTCGGTCAGCTGCACGTCCTGCAAGCCCGTCTGCCGCCGCACGAGCTGGTTGATTTCCTCGCGCGAGGCAGTGGTGAGCGGCGCGGCCGACGTCACCGTGGCCTCGGTCATGCCGCGCATGACGTTGTACTGGGTGTGAAACTCGGTGGCAATCCACTCCAGGGCGCTTTCCCGGTTGTGCTCGGTCACGATGGTGAGCAGGCGCATGGTCACTTCCGACAGCTTGCCGTCGAAAATAGCCTTCAGGATGGCCAGCTTCTTGTCGTGCTTCACAATGGGGTTGCGCAGCAAGAGCCGGAAGTCGCGGCTGCCCTCCAGGGTCTTGGCAAACAAGTCCATGTCGGCTTTCACCTCGGACAGCGTACCCCGCTCCTGGGCTAAATCCAGGAGCGACTTGGCGTAGCGGGAAGCGGCTCGTTGTTGGGACATATTATTTCTAAGTGATTAGTGTCTAATGGCTAGTGATTAATGAATTAGGCTGTTTGTCATAACGACTTAGGCCTTAGTCACTAACTACTGATAGTTAAGCACTAATTAAGCTTTACGTCTTTCAGGTACGCGTCCACCAGCTGCGACTGGGCAGCGGGGTCAGACAACTCCCGGCGCAGAATGCGCTCGGCGATATCCAGGCTCAGCTGGGCGGCGGTGTTGCGCACCTCAGCCAGGGCCGCATTTTTCTCGTTTTGAATGGCTTCGCGGGCCTGGGTAATCATACGGCCGCCTTCTTCGGTGGCCTTGGTTTTGGCCGACTCGATGAGCTGGTTAGCCATGTCCTGGGCTTCTTTCAGGGTGCGGTCGCGCTCCTGGCGAGCTTCGGCGAGCAACTTCTCGTTGCCGGCTTTCAACTGCTGCATCTCCAGCTTGGCCTGGTCGGCCATGCGCAGGGCACTGTCGATGTTGTCTTCACGCTGCTTCAGCGAGAGCAGAATCGGCCGCCAGGCGAACTTGGCCAGCAGGAACAGGACCAACAGGAAGATGACCAGTTGCCAGAAAATCAGGCCTATTTCGGGGGATAAGAAAGCTGGCAGCATAAGGGAGGATAAATCAAAGAAAAGTCAGCGGAACCGGCTAATCAAAAGGAAGGAGGTTAGAAGCAAGTAAGCCCGCCGCGCCAGCTGAGACAAACAGCAGCGGGCGGCGGGCTTACCTGGCTTCTACCGGCCCGAGCGGCCGGCGGAAAAGCTTAAACCAGTTTGGTCCAGATAAGTACGCAGACCACAACGGCGAACAGGCCCAGACCTTCAATCAGAGCGGCGGCGATAATCATAGCCGTCTGGATTTTGCCCGAAGCCTCCGGCTGGCGGCCGATGGCGTCCATGGCGCTGCCGCCAATGCGGCCAATGCCCAGGCCGACGCCCAGCGCCACCAAACCAGCACCGATACCGGCACCCATCACGGCCAGACCCGGACCATAGTTGTTTGCCATTTGAGCAACGGCCTGCAAAAACAAAGAGAGCAACATAAAAAGGGGAAAAGGGAAATGGAAAAAATGGCCGGTCCCGCAGCGGGGGGGGGGAGTGCTGCGGTAAGGCCGAAAAGCCAGCAGGGGGTCAGAGCCGCCTGGTAAAGTTCAGTTAGTGCGCGGGGGCCGGCGCCTGGTCGGCGTTGTGGCCACCGCCAATCTGCAAGTCCGCGTCGTGGTGCTCCTCCACCGCGCCGCCGATGTACATGGCCGTGAGCAGGGTGAAGATGAAGGCTTGCAGAATGGCTACCAGCAGTTCCAGCACGTTGATAAACAAGCCGAAAGCCAGCGTCACGGGCGCCACGGCCCAGGAACGGAAGATGAAGACGAGGCTGATAAAGCTCAGCACCACGATGTGACCGGCCGTGATGTTGGCGAACAGTCGAATCATGAGCGAGAAGGGCTTGGTGAAGATGCCCAGAAACTCGACCACAATCATGATGGGCAGCAGCGGCTTCGGCACGCCGGGCGTGGCGAAGATGTGGGCCCAGTAGTTCTTGTTGCTCGAGGCCAGCGTGATGATGAGCGTCAGCAGGGCCAGCACCATGGTCACGGCGATGTTGCCGCTCAGGTTGGCCGCGCCGGGCATCAGGCCCATCAGGTTGTTGAACCAGATGAAGAAGAAGGCCGTGAGCAGATACGGCATGTAGCGCTCGTACTTCGGGCCGATGTTCTTCTTGGCTACTTCGTCGCGGATGAAGATGATGATGGGCTCGAAGAAGGACTGAATGCCGTTGGGCGCCCGGCCCTCGTTGCGCTTGTAACCGCGGGCCACAGCCGTGAACACCAGCAGCATGAGCGCGGCGCTCAGCAGCAGGGAAGCGGTATTCTTGGTAATCGAGAAGTCGTAGAGTTTGCCGTGCTGGCCGTCGGCGGTCACGAGCTTGTCGTGCTCCAGCTTGAGGCCATTGTAGCTCTGGCCGTGGGCCAGCTTGCCGCTCGAAAACACGCTCAGGCCCTGACCGGGCTGGTAGGCGATGATGGGCAGCGGCAAACTCAAGTGATTGGCGTGCTCGCCTTCGCCGAGGGTGGCGAAGTGCCACTCGTGCGAATCTCCGATGTGCTCCAAAATCATTTCGCCGGGGTTGAAGCCTTCGGCCTTGGCGCCCTCGGCGGCGGGCTCGTTAGCAAAAACGGACAGCGAGACGAAGCAGAGCAGAATCGAAAGTAAACGCTTCATTCAAAGAGATTTAGAGGAGAATCTCGGGCTAACACATTAAGCTTGCGCTACTTGCTTTCCTGAAATCGGCCGCAAGTTACTCAAAATAGCCCAAATTTCAAATCCGGCCCAGGAAAAGTAGAGCAGGAAGAAGGCCCCGAGGTAGGTCAGCGTGCCTCTTCCTTCCTGCGCGCCGCCCCGCGCCAGGTGCACCGTGACCAGAGCCAAGGCCGAGAGCAGGCGAATGGTAAGCCCAATCAGATAGCCCATGCCCAGGCTCTGCGGCGAGTGCCCGGTGAGCCGCGCCGTGAGCGTGTAAGTAAGCAGCGTCAGGCCCGCCATAAAGCCAAACAGCCCGAACGCGCGCGGATGCACCACGGCCGCTCCGAAGAAGAAGCGCAGGGCGAAAAGCAGCAAGCCCAGCGCAAAGCCGAAAGTGAGAAACTGACGAAAAAAGCGCAGCATAGCGGAGCCAGCAGGGGGTAGTTAGATGATAACCGAACGGCGTGCTACCGCGACCGGCTACGAGTTCTTGGTCAGCCCGCGGATAACCTGCCACAAGGCCACCAGCACCCCCAGCAAGAGCAGCGAAACCGTGAACCACGGATATTTCAGCGCCAGCCGCCGGTCCAGGAACACGCCCAGCCAGGCGCTCAGGCCGATGGTGGCCAGCATTTGAAAAGCGAGGCCGGAGTATTTGGC
>CAXUEM010000196.1:0-3552 GCA_964249885.1 uncultured Hymenobacter sp.
AAGCCTGCTCCGGGCCGAGCTGCGCACCGATGCCCACCTCGTCGGCGACCACGCCCGCCCCCGCCCCGGCGGCAAGCGCCAGATAACCCTGCTGCAGCACGAGTACCTGCCCGCCGTGGCGGCCATGCTCGGCCAGCCCGGCCCGCTCGACCCCGCCCGCCTGCGCCGCAACCTGGTGGTGAGCGGCCTGAACCTGCTGGCCCTGAAAGACCGCCGCATTCAGCTGGGCGAGGAAGTCGTGCTCTTCATCACCGGCGAGTGCCACCCCTGCTCGCGCATGGAGGAAGAGCTGGGGCCCGGCGGCTACAACGCCATGCGCGGGCACGGTGGCCTGACGGCCCGCATCGAGCGGGGCGGCCTGCTGCGCGTGGGCGACGAAGTGCGGGTGCTTGAGGTGGCCGACGCGCCGGTTATCACCGCCGGAAACCAGGTTGAGATAAATGAAAAATCCTAGCCCTGCCCGGAATTATTCAGCCGCGTCTTAAAAAGCATCCAGCGCGGCGTGGTTTCCGTAGTTGCCGTAATTTCCCGGCAGCAAGCGCGCTACTGGCTCCTGTACAGGCTCGGGCGTAGCACTGCATCTGTTCATTTCGAGTCTCAGTTTTCTTTCTTATTCTTCAATCTTTACCTTTTTCGCTCATGGGCACACCCCTACTTTCGCCGTTGGCTTCCGGCCAGGGCTTATTCAATCGGCTTACGCGCGCCGCTGACCGGCACCGCAAAAGCTGGCTTCTGGGTTTAGGCCTGTTTGGTGCCGTGACCACGGCTCAGGCCCAGGTACCCACTATTTATAGCATTTTCACGGTCACCGACGAGCTGACTACCTCCGATGGCCGGACCATCTCCCGAGGCAGTCAGGGCATTTTCCGCATTGACCCGACTACGGGTCAATCCGTCTCGCCGACCAACTCGCAGCTTATCTTTCAAAGTGCGGCCGCTCCCGGCATTAATGCTGCCTTCAAGGCGCCCGTGTTCATTACCGGAGTACCGCTTACGCAGCCGCTGGTTGGTTCTGACTACCGGCCCAATACCGGTGAGTACTTTGCCCTGGGTTATGATGGCCGGCCCGCCACCACGGGCCCTAACGCCCAGCTTTACATTCTGGAAGTTGACCCGGCGACCCGTATTCCGACTGGGGTAGCTCGCCCAGTTGGGGGTCCTATCAGGCTGGAGCTGGGGGAGACGAGCCGCATTGGCTTTGACTTCAATCCCACCGTGGACCGCATCCGCGTTACCAGCGCCAACAACCAGGCGAACTACCGCCTCAACCCCAACCTGGGCTCCGGCACGACGGTTGGCGTGATTAAGGACGGCGATTTAGACTACAGAACCGGTGATACGTTCGCTGATAAAGCGCCCGGCATCGGCACCGTAGCCTACACCAATTCCTTTATCGCTAGCACTAGCACCACGCTCTTCGACCTTGATGAGTTTGACATTGATGGCACCGAAACCAGCGACGGACCGAACACCGACCAAAGCGGCATTTTATCGATTCAGGCCCCCCCAAACAATGGCGTTCTGACCAGTCAGGGACAGATTCGCTTCGTCACGCCGCCAAGCTCGTTCGAGGCGCCAGTAGGGTCGCCATTGGCCTTGGATGTTGACATTTACTTCAACCCGACTTCGGGGGCAAATGAGGCCTACCTATTGGAGTTGACGAGAGGTACCAGCGCGAATTTCTACTCTCTCGACCTGACTACCCGCATCGCGACCGCAAGGCGAAATGCTGCCAACGAGAACACAGTAGCCGCAGTTTTCCCGTTTAACCTCTTCGACATTGCCGCCCAAATCAATCCGCCGGCGCAGCCCCCGCTGCAGGGCCAGCTGCTCTACGCCGTGGCCGGTGGCAACCTGATTGAGTTCGATTCGCAGAATCCGGGCAATATCCGGCGGGCCGTCAACTTCGGCGCCGGCATTACGGGCGGGCAGAGCGTGCCCGAGGGCAGCGGCACGGCCACCACGGCCGGCCAGACCGTCGTGGGTTTGGATTTCCGCCCCCTGGATGGGCAGCTCTACGCCCTGGGCTACGACCGTGACCCGCGCATTACGGGCAACAACGCCCAGCTTTACACCGTGAACCTGACCACCGGCGCGGCCACGGCCGTAGGCTCCGCCATTCGCCTGGAGTTGGGCAATACGACTGCGGCTATCGGCTTCGACTTCAACCCCACCGTGGACCGGATTCGGGTGACCAGCGCGGCCAACCGCGCCAACTACCGCCTCAACCCCAACGGCGGCACGGTGGTCGATGCCGATGGCAACGCCGGCAACGGCATCACCCCCGACGGCACGCTGACCAACGACGTGTCGGCGGTGGCCTACACCAATAACGACAACGACGTTAACACCGGCACCACGCTCTTCGGCTACGACCAGAGCACGAACTTTATCGTGCGCTCGACCAACGCCAATGCCGGCACCTACGTGAACGCGGGCTCCGGCTCCGGCATTGCCGTGGTCCCGGCCACCGGGGTGGATTTCGACATCTTCACCGAAAACCAGGTCAACGCCGGCGTGACGACCAACGTGTCGAACACGGGCTTTGTCGTAGCCGCTACGGCCGCCGACAACGGGGCCGACAACCTTTACCGCGCCAACCTCGATGCGGGCTCGGCGGACTTTGGTAAGCTCACGCCGGTGGGCCGCATCGGCCTGGGTAGCAACATCAGCAACCTGGCCGCCCAGCTCACGCCTACGCCGGTTAACACCGTCTTCTCCGGCCTGCTGACCTGGGACGGCTCGACTTCCACGGCCTGGAATGTAGCCACGAACTGGACACCGGAATCCGTGCCCACGCAGGCCAATGACGTGCTGATTCCCGATGTAGCCAACGACCCCGTGGTCAGCGGCGCCCAGCAGGCCCGCACCGTCACGCTGGGTGCGGGCGCGGTGCTCACCACGGCCGACGGCAGTGGCCTGAGCGTGTTCGGCAACTTTGTCAACAACGGCGGCACCGTAACCGGGGCCGGCTCGGGCGTCATTGCCCTGACCGGCCCGGCCACCCAGACCATCGGCGGCACGGCGCCCACCAACTTCTTCAACCTGAGCGTGGGCGCCAACGGCGCGACCATGACCACGCAGACGGGCGTGCGGCGCCTGCTGACCCTGCTGGGCAACCTGAGCACCGGCGGCCAGCCCTTCACGCTGCTTTCCACCGGCGGCACCGAGCAGGGCCAGGTGGTGAACGCCGGCGGCGTAGTCGTGGGCGCGGCCACCGTGCAGCGCAGCATTGATGGCAGCATCAATACGCAGAACATTGGGGCCCGCCACTACTCGACCCCGGTCAACAACCCCGACCTGACGGACCTGAACTCGACGACCGGCAGCGGCTTTACGGCCGTGCTCAATACGGCCTACAACACGGCGCCCTCGCCCCGGCGGGTGCGGCCCTTCCCGAACGTGTATGCCTACAACCAGGACCGCATCGCGGGCGAGGCCGCCGCGCAAACCGACTTTGATTTGGAGTTCGACAAGGGCTTCTTCGTGCCGACGACTCTGGAAATCGGCCGCGGCTACGCCGTCAACATCGCCGACGACGTGACGGTGGAC
>CAXUEM010000196.1:3562-4318 GCA_964249885.1 uncultured Hymenobacter sp.
CACGCTCAACAACGGCTCGTTCACCCGCGCCGGCCTCAACCGCACGGGCACGGCCAATGGCTTCGCCTTCCTGGGCAACCCCTATCCGTCGGCCCTGGACTGGAACACGGTCACCAAAAATCAGGTCGAGCCGGCCCTGTTCGTGTTCAAGAGCACGGGCCAGTACGCGGGCTTCTACACCAGCTTCGTGAACGGCCGCGGCACCAACAGCGGCACTAACATTATCCCGCTGGGGCAGGGCTTCTTCGTCCGGGCCACGGTGGGCGCCACCAACGGCAGCGTAAGCTTTGACAATGGGGACCGGGTGACGGGCTTCGACGCCACGCCCTTCCAGCGCGGCACCGCCGACCAGCGCCCGGGCCTGACGCTGGCCCTGCGCACGGCTGCCGGCCGCGGCGAGCAGACCGATATCTACTTCCAGCAGGGGGCAACCCCGGCCTACGATGCCGCCTATGACGCCGCCCACCTCGCCGGCCCCGGGGCGCCGCTGAGCCTGGCCACGGCCGGCAACCTGAGCATCAACGGCCAGCCGGTCCTGACCGGCGCCGATGTGCTCGTGCCCCTGGAGCTCAAGGCCCAGGCTGCCGGCACCTATGTGCTGAGCGCCGAGGAATTGAGCAACCTGCCCGCCGGCTACCGCGCTTACCTGCGCGATGCGGTTGCGGGAACCTACACCGACCTGGCCGCCCAGCCCCGCCTGAGCGTGAGCCTGGAAGCCAACGTGGCCGCCTCCGGCCGCTACGCCGTGCTCTTCAC
>CAXUEM010000196.1:4328-6299 GCA_964249885.1 uncultured Hymenobacter sp.
CTGGCCTCGGCCCCGGCCGCCCTGGCCCAGCTGGTCAGCCTCTACCCCAACCCGACCCAGCGCGGCACGACCTCGCTGCTGCTGCCCGCCGCCCTGCGCGGCGGCAAAGCCACCCCGGTGCAGGTGGTCAACAGCCTGGGCCAGGTGGTGCTGAGCCGCACGCTGCCCGCCGGCAGCGCCGCGACGCTGGAGCTGCCCGTCTCGGGCCTGGCCGCCGGCATCTACACGGTGCAGGCCCAGACGGCCGTCGGGCAGGTGGTCAAGCGCCTCACGGTGCAATAAGCCCCCGGCTGGTCAGCCAGCTCGAAGCTAAAAACCCCTCCGGCTCGCGCAGCCGGAGGGGTTTTTTAATGCCGGCCGGCGGCCACGAAAAAGCCCTTCACCAGTAGTGAAGGGCTTTCTGGTTATGAGACATAAGCAAAACAACGGCGGCGGCCTGCTCTCCGCACCCGCGCCGGCGACGGGGGCGCGCCGCTTAGCCGCCCGGCTGCCACAACTTCCCGCCTCCGGAGGCAGTATGGCGGCTGATGCCCCTGCTTGCCACCTCCGACCACTACACCCTCGACTTGCCGGCCGGGCACCGCTTCCCGATTGCCAAGTACGCCCTCATCCGTCAGCAGCTGCTCTGGCAGGGCGTCGCGCAGTCCACTGATTTCTACGAGCCCGGCCTGTGCGCCGAGGAAGACATTTTGCGCGTGCACACGCCCGCTTACTGGCAGCGCGTGCGCGACGGCCAGCTCTCGGCCGCCGAGGTGCGGCGCCTGGGTTTGCCCCAAAGCCCCCAGCTGCTGCGCCGCTCGCTCAGCAGCTGCGCCGGCACGCTGCAGTCGGCGCTGCGGGCCCGGCGCGAGGGCATAGCCCTGAACCTGGCCGGCGGCACCCACCACGCCTTTGCCGACCGCGGCGAGGGGTTCTGCGTGCTCAACGACCAGGCCATTGCCGCCCGGCACCTGCTGGCCCGCGGCCTGGCCCGGCAGATTCTAATCGTGGACCTGGACGTGCACCAGGGCGATGGCACGGCCGCCATTTTCCGCGGTGAAAGCCGCGTGTTTACCTTCTCCATGCACGCGCAGGCCAACTACCCGCTGCGCAAAGAAGAGTCAGATTTGGACGTAGGCCTGGCCCTGGGCACCGGCGACGCGGAGTACCTGGCCACGCTCACGGCGCAGCTCTACCCCCTGCTGGATAAGGTACAGCCCGATTTTGTGTTCTACCAGGCCGGCGTCGATGTGCTGGCCACCGACAAGCTGGGCAAGCTAGCCCTGAGTGCCGCCGGCTGCCGCCGCCGCGACGAGCTGGTGCTGGGTCTGTGCCAGGCCCGCCAGCTGCCGGTGGCCGTCACGATGGGCGGGGGCTACTCCGAGCGGCTGGCCGACATCGTGGACGCGCACTGCAACACGTTCCGGGTGGCGTTTGACTTGTGGCCCTAGCGGTACGTGAGTCTGATTTGAAACCAAATTTGGTTGTGCAGTTTACTGGTCGCCTTAAGTTCAGACTGCAGGCAACCGCCCGCCCGCGCCGCTTACCTTTGGCCCCGATGAGACAACCGGACCCGGCGCATCCCGCGCCCATCAAGGTGCCCGTACGGACCGCCATGGCCCCGCCCGGCGGACTCCCGGTGGCGCAGGAGGCGTTTCGGCAGGTCATCCTGGCCGTCGCGCAGCTGCGCCAGCAGCTGCAGGAGCTGCGCGCTGCGCAGGCCGAAGCCCGGCGGCGCTACTGGCAGCAGGTGGGCCCGGTGGCGACGGCGGTAGTCGCGGCCCGGCGGCAGCTGTTTGCGCCGCTGGAAAACGCCCTGCTGCTGGGCTGCTTCAGCCGGCTGGAAGAAGCCCAGATTACGGACCTGCTCGTGAATAACGCCCGCAGCCTGGAGCAGCGGTTTGGTGAAGACGAAACAGCCCGGCTGCGCAAATACGCCCCGCCGAAACCGCCCGCCGCCACCGAGGCGCCGCCGGCGGCTGACAACCTAAC
>CAXUEM010000197.1:0-6264 GCA_964249885.1 uncultured Hymenobacter sp.
GGCCAGGGCGTGTTCGTAGGCTTCGCGGGCGTCGGCGGGCTGGCCGGTGGCCAGCAGCAGGCGCGCGTGCAGCAGGTGGGCACCGTCGTGGTCGGCATCGTGCTTGAGCAGCTCTTCTACTACCACAAAGGCGGCCGAGTGCTTGTTGCGGGCATAGTAGGCCTCGGCCAAAGCCAGCTGCAGGGCCGCATCGGTGGGGTGCTGGCGCAGGCCCTCGCGGGCCAGGTCCTCGGCTTCCTGGTGGCGGCCGGCGGCGTTGAGCTGCCGGGCCAGGTGCTGGCGCAGGGGCAGGTTGTCGGGCGAAAACTGAAGGGCGTCGAGCAGGGGCTGGAGGTCGGCAGACATAGCGGCGGGGCGGAGAAGAAATCGGGGCGGAAGTTACTCGTTCCGCGCCAGCTTAAATGAATTCCGCTTTCCAGTTTCTCACTGCTCACTGCTCACTGCTCACTGCTCACTGCTCACTGCTCACTGCTCCGCCGGCCCTGCCCGAACGGGCACAGGTCCAGCACCGGGCAGCGGCCGCAGGCCGGGCCGCTGAAGTAGCAGCACTTCTGCCCGTGAAACATGAAGGCCTCGTGGTGGTCGTACACCTGCTGGGCGTCCCAGCCGGGCGGCAGCAGGCTTTCCAGCAGGGCATGCGAGGCCGCCTCGCCCACCTTGGGGCCGATGAGGCCCAGGCGCTGGGCTACGCGGTGGTGGTGGCTGTCGACGGGCATGGCCGGAATGCGCAAGGTGCTGAAAAGCAGGGTGGCGGCGCTGGTTTTGCGGCCTACGCCGCTGATGCTTTCCAGCCAAGCGCGGGCCTCGGCCACGGGCAGCTCGGCCAGGAAATCCAGGGAGCAGGGCGCGTCGGTGCCGCAGCGGGCCGAGATTTCGCGCAGCACGGCCTGGATGCGGGGCGCCTTCTGCTCGGGCCAGGTGCAGGGTTTGAGGGCGGCTTCTACCTGGGCCGTGGGCGCGTCGCGCACCTCGGCCCAGGTGGGAAAGGCGGCCACCAGCTGCTGGTAGGCGCGGTGCGAGTCGGCGTTTTTGGTGCGGTGCGAGAGCAGGGCGCTAATCAGCTCGCTGAGGGCATCCTTGGAGCTGAAAAACCGGAACGGCGCGCCGTATTCCCGGCACAGCCGCTCGTGCACCAGCAGGGCTTTGTGCTGGAGTTCGGGGAAGGTGGCGGGCGGCGCGGGCGGGGTCTGCATGGGCCGGCTTACGACGGCCAGCAGGGGGTAGTTCCGAACCAGCCTATTTCAGCAGCTTTTCCAGCAGGTTGAGCGAGTCAATCAGGTTGGGGCTGGTTTCGAAGTCCAGGGGCTTGAGGATGTAGCCGTCCACGCCCAGGCCCTCGGCGTTGAGGCGGTCCAGGTCCATGGCCGAGGTGGTGGTGATAAACACCGGAATGTCGCGCAGCTCGGTGTTGGCCCGCAGCTCGGTCAGAAACTCGTGGCCGTTCATGCGGGGCATGTTCAAGTCGAGCAGAATCACCTCGGGCAGGGGCCGGATGGGCTCCTGGCTGTTGCGACCCAGGAGCAAGTCCAGCGCCTCCTCACCGTTGAACGCCGTGTAGATCTCGTTGGTAACCCTAACATTAAAAAACGACTTCTGGGCCGTCATCGTGTCAAAAAAATCGTCTTCGACGAGTAAAACAGAACGCATATTCTGGCAGCTGGTAAGGAAAGGAGCGGAAACGGACGGGAGGGTAGTCATGGCCGGGCCGGGTAGAGGAAGGCGGGAGAGGCAGCTGCGCTGCCATGTACTCTGAAACCGGCCGCGGCGGATTTTACTTCGCCCAGGTGAAGACAAAAGCCGCGCCGCGTCCGTTCAGGCCATCCTCGATTCGGATGCTGCCTTTTTGCTCGTCGATGATTCTTTTTACGATGCTCAGCCCGATGCCGGTGCTTTCGGCGGTGTGCCGGTCGCGCAGGGTCTGGAAAAGCAAAAATACTTTCTCGCGGTACTCCGGCGCAATGCCCGGCCCGTTGTCCTCGACCCGAAACTCGTAGGCCGGCCCCAGGTCTTCGGCGCTCAGGCGCAACCGGCCCAGCTGGGGCTGGTCGTGGTACTTGACGGCGTTGCCCAGCAGGTTGGTGAAGACCTGCTCCAGGCTGAGGCGGTCGGTGCGGAACACGGGCAGGCCGGGCGCCAGCTCCAGGCGGAAGCTCGGCGGTACCACCAGCTCGGCCACCTCGCGGGCCAGGCGGGCCACGTCTACGTCTTCCTCGGTGCGGGTGGTGCGGCCGGCGCGGGCGTAGGCCAACAGGCCGTTTATCAGGTCTTCGAGGCGGACCAGGCGGCCCTTCATCTGGTCGAGGTAAGTCCGCATCTGGGGCGAAATCTCGGCCGCCAGCTCATCTTCTATCCACTTCACGATGGTCGTGACGCCGCGCAGCGGGGCCTTCAGGTCGTGGGAGGCCACGTAGGCAAACTGGTCGAGCTCCTGGTTGCGCTTGGCCAGGGCCGAGAACACCTCGTCCAGGGTCTGGGTCATGCGGTTGAGCGAGGTAGCCAAATCGCCGAGGTTGTCCTGGCCGGAGTCCGGAATCTTGACATCGTAATGCCCCTGCACCACCTGCTCGGCCAGGCCCTTAATCAAACTGATGCGGCGGCCGGTGTCGGCCGAGGCCCGGGCCAGTTCGGCCTGCAGGCGGCGGTTGTCGCGCAGCTCGCGGCCAATCTGCCGGAGCAGCCAGAGCATGATGACGATGGCCAGGGCCGCCGAGGCCAGCACGAACAGCGGCGTGGTGCTCTCGAACAGGTCCTGGCGCTGGCTGCGCTCGGCCAGCAGGCTCATCTCGTTCATGCGCACGCGCCCCATGATGGCCCGCACCAGCCGCACGGTCTGGCGGTCGGTGTCGAGCAGGGTCTGGGTCATGGAGCGCGAGAGGGCGGTTTGGGGCTGGGCCAGCGGCCGCAGCGTCCGAAACTCCTGGGCAATGAGCCGGCGCACCGAGTCGAGGCGCTGGCGCTGGGGCGCGTTGTCCTGGGTGAGGCGCTCACTCTCGGCCAGGGCGGCTTCCAGCAGGGGGGGCGCGCGGTAGTAGGAGCGGAGAAAGGCCGTGTCGCCGGTCAGCAGGTAGCCGCGCACGCCGGCCTGGGCGTCCTTGAGCAGGCTGGTGATGACCTCGCCGGTTTGCAGCACCTGGTAGGTGTGCTCGACCTGCCGGGTCTGCACGCCCAGGCCCCGGATGCTCAGCAGTGAGGCCACCGTGGTCAGCAGCAGCACGCCCGTGGCAATGGCGAAGCCCAGCAGAATCTTGGAATTGAGCTTGAAGTTGAAAGTCAAAGGAAAGGGCGCTGAAGACGGAAGAAGGGGAGCCGCGGCCCCGGCCGGCGCTGGGCGGCCGCTTGCGCCGTGGCCTGCGCAGATACTTATGCAAATAACGGCACGGCGCGGGCTGGGCGCGGCCTGCCGTACTTTGTGGCTGCTCGTTGTCTCTATCCGGCCACCCTAGCCTTTGCTTGTCTTATCACTCCCGCCCTTAAAATCACCAGCCCCCAGAATCCGCGCATCAAGCAGCTGCTGCGGCTGCAGCAAAAGGCCAGCGAGCGGCGCCAGCAGGGCCTGCTGCTGCTCGAAGGCCGGCGCGAGCTCACGATTGCGGCCGGCGCGGGCCTGCCCATCGCCACCGTCTTCTACTGCCCCGAGCTGAGCGGCCCCGACCCCCTGCTGGAACTGCGCCAGGCCCTGCCGGGCCCCGGCGTGGAGTGGGTAGAGGTGGCCCGCGCGGCGTTCGAAAAAGTGGCCTACCGCGAGGGCTCCGACGGCCTGCTGGCCCTGGCGCCGGCCCTGCAGCGCACCCTGCAAGACCTCAGGCTGCCCGCAAATCCGCTGCTGCTGGTGCTGGAAGCCGTGGAGAAGCCCGGCAACCTGGGCGCCATCCTGCGCACGGCCGACGCCGCGCCGGTTGATGCCGTGCTCATCGGCGACGCGCGCACCGACTTGTACAACCCCAACGTCATCCGGGCCAGCATCGGCTGCGTGTTCACGGTGCCGGTGGTGGCCGCGCCGGTGGGGGAGGTGCTGGCTTTTTTGAGGGAAAAGCAAATCCGAACCTACGCCGCCGCCCTGACCGATGCGGCCCAGCCCTACACGGCCCACGACTTCCGCGGGCCCACGGCGCTGGTGCTCGGTACCGAGGCCGACGGCCTGACGCCCGCCACCCGCGCGGCCTGCGACGACACCATTATCATCCCCATGCGCGGCCGCATCGACTCGCTCAACGTGAGCGTGGCCGCGGCGGTGCTGACCTTCGAGGCCGTGCGGCAGCGGGGCGGCTGAGGAGGTCGGCCCGCGGCGGCGGTCCGGAAATGCGGGGTACTTCGCCGGGTAAGAATTTGATAATACAGACCGCCCCAGGCTTAACGGCGGCTTCACGGCAGGGTAACAGGCGCGGCGTCTCTTTGCAGTCGCAAACTTCACCTTTTCTCGCCTTTTCCTGCTCATGCAAAACGCTACTCTCTCGCCGCGCCCGGCCCTGCGCCGTCTGGCCCTGCTGGCGCTGCTGCCCGCCGCCAGCCTCAGCGCCTGCTCCGACAACGACCAGGACGACACGACCACCGGTACTACCCCCGCCAACCCGGTAGAGCTGCAAACGCACTCCGTCACGCCGGCTTTAGTGAAGGCGCTGCCGGGCTTTGAGAGCCTGCGCATTCTGCCCCTGATTTCCTCGGATGACAAGCTGGCCGAGTCGCCGAACTTCGTTTTCGGCCCCCAGCCCGACGGGGCCGGCCTGCTGCGCAACCCCGCCCCGGAAGGCGGCTTCGTGCTGATTAACAACCACGAGATTTCGCAGTCCGTGTCGCGGGTGTACCTCGATAAAACATTCACGCCGGTCAAGGGCGAGTACATCGTGGACTACAACGGCGGCGTGACGCGCCTGTGCTCAGCCACGCTGGCCACGCCCGAGGAGCACGGCTTTGCGAAGCCCACTTTCCTGACCGCCGGCGAGAGCGGGGCCGAAAGCCAGGTCCACGCCATCGACCCGCTCGGGCCCATCGACAAAACCAACCCGGGCCGCCGCAAGCCCGCGCTGGGCAAGGCCAGCATGGAAAACGCCGTGCCCCTGCACAAGCAGGCTTACCTGGGCAAAACGGTCATCATCATCGGCGAGGACGACTCCAACGGCCAAGTGGTGCTCTACGTGAGCGACGCGCCCGGCGACCTCGACAACGGTAAGCTGTATTTGCTCAAGCGCCCCACCGGCAACCCCGTCGAAACGGATATGAGCCTGGGCACGAGCTACGACGTGGAGTGGGTGGAAGTGCCCAACGCCAAAACCCTGACTGGCGCTCAGATTGCCGCTTTCTCCGTGAGCAGCGGCGCGCTGCAGTTGGCCCGGGTCGAGGACCTGGACTACCGCAAGGGTAGCCCGAGCAACAACCGCGAAGTGTACTTCACCGCCACCGGCGTGAGCCAGGCCGACAAGGTGTCGCCGGTGACGGGCAAAACCATGTGGGGCCGCATCTACAAGCTTAACCTGAACGCCCAGAACCCCACCGGCCCGGCCAAGCTGGAAGTGGTGGTCGATGGCGCCCAGGACCCGGGCAAGTACATCGTGAACCCGGACAACATCTGCGTGACCGACAACTACGTCTACATCCAGGAAGACGGCGACTCGTTTTACCGCGACAATGACCACGACGGCCGCATCTGGCAGTGGAGCATCAACAGTCCCACGCAGCGCGCCAAGGCCATGCTGGAAATGAACCACCGCCGCGACAATGCCAGCTTCAACGCCAAGTACAACCCCCGGAACGTGCAGCTGAAAAGCTCCTGGGAGTACGGCGCCATGTACGACATCTCCGACCTGGTGGGCCAGGCCAACACCTTCCTGGTCAACATCCACCCCCACACCTGGCAGGACGACAGGTTTAAGAACGCCGACGGCTCGGGCGCGGCGGCCAACACCAACGCCGAGGGCGGGCAGGTGGTCATCGTGCGCGGCGTGGCCAAGTAAGCCAGCCCGGGGCCTGTTGCGCCTAGGCCTGCCCCCGCATTGCTCGACCGACAACCTCCCGCCGGCACCGGCGGGAGGTTGTTTTAATTTTTGACAAGCAATAACACCCCCTGCTGGCCGCCGGAAAACGGTGGTGGAACGGCTTCTGACCATGAACAAACTGCTGCTAAGCCTGCTGGCGTTTGGCGGCCTGTTGGGCAGCTGCAACTCGCCGGCCGCCCGGGATTCGGCCGCCGGAGGGGCCGCTTCGGCGCAGGTTGACCCGGCCCGCGCCCGCCCGGCCCAGGTGCAGGCCCTGGTAGCCCGCGACCTAGCC
>CAXUEM010000198.1:0-2583 GCA_964249885.1 uncultured Hymenobacter sp.
CCTCTGAAATCCCGCCCGTTCCGGGCGCTGCGGCCGGACCGTCGTCGGCCAGCCATTTTTCCCGCCGCGCGCCCGAGCCAGTCGGCCTGTACCCGCCCGCCCGGCGCGCGGGCACCCTGCTGTTTCTTTCCGGCGTGGGCCCGCGGCAGCGCGGCCAGACGGCCGTGCCCGGCGTGGAGCTGGACGCCGAGGGCCGCATTGTGCGCTACGACTTCGAAATGCAGTGTCACGCCGTGTTCAAGAACGTGCGCTACATCCTGGAAGAAGCCGGCGCCCGCTGGGAAGACCTGGTGGACGTGACGGTGTTCCTGACCAACATGCAGGCCGACTTCGCAACTTACAACCGCCTCTACGCCGAGTACTTCGCCACCGCCCAGCCCTGCCGCACCACCGTGGAAATCAACTGCCTGCCCACGCCCATTGCCATTGAGCTCAAGTGCATTGCGGCGCTGCCGTAACCTACGCCTCGACCAGACAGGCCGTTGACCCGGTCAGCGGACAGCAACAAAAAGCCCCGCCAGGAACCTGGCAGGGCTTTTTAAAATTTAGACATCAGGCTGATTACTCACTCTGCCCAATCGGGTAGTAGGCTTTGCGGCCGTCGGGGTAGACGCCTTCCACGAGGGCGCCGGCGTTTTCCTTGGCGGCTTCGAGGTAGCGCTTCACATCGGCGGGCTTGCTGACGGGGCGCTTGTCGATGCGCGTGATGATAAAGCCGTCGGCAATACCGGTTTCCTTGAAGTTCGAGCTTTTCACGCCCGACACCTGGGCGCCGCCCTCAATGTCGAGGCTGCGCTGGGTGCGGGCCGGCACCGGCGCGAACTTGGCACCCTCATAGGCCACCACGGCATCGGCCGCCAGCTCGCGCACCACGGCCACGGTGCCGCTGGCGTTGCGCAGCTCGGCGGTGGTCACCTTGCGCTCACCGCCGCGCAGGAAGGTTACCTTAATCTTGTCGCCGGGGCGGAAGCGGGCCACCTGCTCCTGCAGCTGGGCCGAGGTGTTAACAGCCACGCCGTTGATTTCGGTGATAACGTCGCCTTCCTTGAGGCCAGCAGCGGCCGCGGCGCTGGTTTCGCCCCGGCCCACGATGTAGACGCCATTCAGGGTGTTCAGCTTCTTCTCGGTGGCCAGCGCGGCGTCTACCTCGCGGATGTTGACGCCCAGCAGGGCCCGTTGCACCACTTTGTACTTGAGCAGGTCATCGACCACCTTGCTCACCAGCGAGCTGGGCACGGCAAACGAGTAGCCCACGTAAGAACCGGTTTCGGAAGCAATGGCCGAATTCACGCCAATCAGGTCGCCGTTCAGGTTGACCAAAGCGCCGCCCGAGTTGCCGGGGTTCACGGCCGCATCGGTCTGGATAAAGGCCTCGACGCCCATGTTGTCCTCGCGGCGCAGAATGTTGATGCTGCGGCCCTTGGCCGACACGATGCCGGCCGTCACGGTCGAGTTCAGGCTGAAGGGGTTACCCACGGCCAAAACCCACTGGCCTACTTTCACCTCGTCGGAATTGCCGTACTTGATAAAAGGCAGGTTGTCGGCCTTCACCTTGAGCACGGCGATGTCGGTGGTCGGGTCGGTACCCACCAGCTCGGCGTCGTAGCGGCGCTTGTCGTCGAGCACGACCTCAATCTTGGAGGCTTTGTCGATGACGTGGTTGTTCGTGACGATGTAGCCGTTGGCGGCGATAATCACGCCCGAGCCGGAGCCCTGCCCGCCGCGCGGGGCCATTTCGCCGCGGCCGCCGCGGCCGTGGTACTGCTCATACTGCTCGAAATTGTCGCCAAAGAACTGGCGCAGAAACGGGTCCAGCGGCCCCCCCGACCACAGGGGGCGGCGCCGGGGCGCGTCCCCCGGCTTCCCGGGCCCCCCGGCGGGGGGGGCCGTGGCCGCCGCCGCCACGAAGTTGAGGCCTTCGGGCACGGTGTAATTGCTACTGCGCAGCTCCGAGGTGTAGCGCACATTGGGGTCCGACTGCAGCGTCTGCTGCACCGGAGCCTGCTCGGGCTCCAGCAGCTTGTAGCCGCCCACGGCCACGCCCCCGCCCAGCACTGCTGAGGTGAGCAAGCCGAGCATCATTTGTTTTGCTTGCATGGGTTTGAAAAGCAGAAGATGAAGAAAAAAGGAGGAAAGCTGGTTTAAAATACGCAGCCTGACCGGAAAAGTCAAAGCCGAAACTATTCAACGCGCTAAAGAGGCAGCGAGGCAGGGCGGGGTTGCCTGAACTGCCGGCTTTACAACACCACAGATTGAAAAAAGGCACCCGGTCAGGTGCCTTTTTTTCAAGCGGCCAGCAGGGGGTTAGCGCACCTCGATGTGCTGCTTGGTCGTCTTGTCGGTGTCGAAGGGCAGCACCACGCGCAGCAGGCCGTCGGTCAGCTCGGCGCTGATGGCCTTCACGTTCACGGTGTCGGGCAGGCGGAACACGCGGCGGAAGGTACCAAAGGCGGTTTCGGCGCGGCGAAACTTAGGGGCGTTTTCGCCGGCCTCGGGCGCTTTGCGCTCGCCGGCCACGACCAGCTGCCCGTCCTGAAAGTCGATGCTGACGGCTTCTTTGCTCACGCCCGGCAGGGCCACGTG
>CAXUEM010000198.1:2593-6239 GCA_964249885.1 uncultured Hymenobacter sp.
GTGCAGCTCAAAGCCGGCTTCGGTTTCGAGAATGTCGGCGGCGGGGTGGAAGGCAGTCGAGGGGTTTTGGGTGGCCGGCAGCGTGTCGCGGAGCAGTTCGCCAAACAGCGAGTTAAAGGCGCGGGACGGACGCAGGGCGGGACGGTTATAAACGAGCGTGTTCATGGTGATATGAAAGCTGTAAATGAAGGTGAGTTCGTGGTACCAGTTGCGGTACGCCAGACATTTTACAGATTCTATACCAAATCAAAAAAGCCAGTTATGAAATGACTTTCTGTCTTGTTTTGGCTAAAGCCAATTTTCCAAGGCCCAGCCCATATTTACCAAATAGCCACTCAGATTATATTAAAAGGCCATATTCAGTAGTAAGCCAATATGACAATTTGACCAATTCACCCGTCAAAGCGACTTAGTGCTGAGTCGGCAGCTGGCGGCGTTCCGGGTCGGCGGCTCTGGCCAGCAGGGTCAGGCGCAGGTCCAGGCCCAGCGTGGGAACTACTACATTGAAACGACCGCCACGTATCTGATTGCCATTCGCATCGAATTGCGGTAGCGAGTTTGTGTAATGGGTTTGGTAAGCCAACCATGGCGTGAGGTCGAAACGCGGTGAGAGGCGCAGGCCGGTTTCGGCACGCAGACTGCCGAAATCAATAACTCGTTCTTTCTCCTGGCCTTCGTCGCGCTGCAAGCGCAGGTAAGCTGCCGCTTCGTAAGCTAGCCGGGGGCGCACGGTGAGCTTGCCACCGAGCGCAAAAGAGCGGTCCACATCCAGCCGCAGCCGGGTCAGCACGCGGCCGGGCGGGTCGCGCTCCAGCAGCTTCACTACGGCAAGGTATTCTGCGCCCAAGCGCTGCCCGAAGTTGAACTGCCCCAGTTGGCCTGAATGCCGCAGTAGCAACCCCGGAATCACATTGCCCGGCAGCCTAGTGAAATCACTATAAGCATTGTCGTCGCGGCTAATAACGCGTAGCGTGGCTCCGGCGCTCCAGCGCTTGTTCCAGAAATGCTCGTAGCTCAGCCGCAGCTGCGCAGTACTCGTATTTGGGGTAGCGTTATCGGTGGTGCCTGCCACTCCCAAGCCGACCAACACGTAGTCATCGTTGGGCAGCGCCAGCTCTACCTGGGCTTCTCCTACCAGCACCGGTTTATTCACGCTGCGGTTCTGTGCCCAGGCAGCAGATGACAAAAACAAGCCGCCGGCAACGAGCAGCAGACGCGTAAAAGCAGGCATAACAGGCAGCTAAAAGTGGGTGAAAAAGACGCGTATCACGCCAGCAGGGGGTCAGGAAGCTGAATCAGGTCCGATACCCCCTGCTGGCACCTCGCAACCGGCTTTCTGATGCACGGCAATCAGGCCAACGGCCGGGCCGCGCCGCTATTGCCCCAGCTCCTGCAGCGTCAGCCAGGCCATCAGGCCGGGGCCCAGCTCCAGGCAGGTTTCGTCCACGTCGAAGGTGGGCGTGTGCACCGAGGCGGTGCCGCGCTGCCCGTCGGCCGAGCGGGTGCCGAGGCGATAGAAGCAGGCGGGGCCGGCCTGGGAGAAGTAGGCGAAATCTTCGGCCGCGAGCCACTGGTCGAGGTCGATGACGTTTTCCTCGCCCACGTAGGCGGCCATGGCGGCGCGGGTGCGGGCCGTCAGGGCGGGCTCATTGTCGAGGCAGGGGTAGCCGCGACGGATTTCGAGCTCGCAGACCGCGCCCATGCTGGCGGCCAGGCCCTCGCAGAGCTGGCGCAGGTGCCCGTGGGCCTCATTGCGCCACTTTTCGTCCAGGGTGCGGAAGGTGCCTTCGATGTAAACTGAATCCGGGATGACGTTGGTGGCGCCATTGGCTATGATTTTTCCGAAGCTCAGCACCGAGGGCATTTTGGGGTTGGCGCGGCGGCTCACAATCTGCTGGGCGGCCACGATGAGATGGGCCGCTACCAGCACGGGGTCGAGGTTGAGCTCGGGCATGGCGCCGTGGCCGCCGCGGCCGCGCACCGTGAGGTAGAGCTCGTCGGCGCTGGCCATGTAGCGCCCGCTGCGCAGGCCCACCTGCCCCACCGGCAGCTTGGGAAACACGTGCTGGCCCAGCACGCCGCGCGGGGCCGGGTTCTGGAGCACACCCTCTTTTATCATCAGCGAGGCGCCGCCGGGAATGGTTTCTTCGCCGGGCTGAAAAATCAGCTTCACGGTGCCCTTAAACTCGTTTTTGAGCTCATTCAGAATGCGGGCCGTGCCCAGCAGGGAGGTGGTGTGCACGTCGTGCCCGCAGGCGTGCATCACGCCCGGCCGGGTCGACTTGTAGCTTACCTCGTTCAGCTCCTGAATGGGCAGCGCGTCCATGTCGGCGCGCAGGGCCACGGTGGGGCCGCCGGGCTGGCCCTCAATCAGGGCTACCACGCCGGTGTCGGCCATGAGTTGCGGCTGCAGGCCCATATCGCGCAGCTTTTCGGTCACGAACGCGGCCGTTTCGGTTTCCTGAAACGAGAGCTCGGGGTGGGCGTGCAGGTGGCGGCGCAGGGCGCTCAGCTCGGCGGCCTGGGCGGCGGCCAGCGCTTTTATTTTCGCAATCATGGGGTTTTGTTCAGCAGCACCGACGATAATTCCAGCTCGGCCTTGGGCGCCAGCGGGCGCACGCGCTGCATGCCGCGCGCGGCCTCCAGCTTGGTGGTATAGTCGCCGATGTAGAGCCGGTACACGGGCTGCTTGAAGGTGAGATAGTCGGTTTCCTCGGGGTAGCGGCTGATGACCTCGCGCCGGATAGCCATGGCCTTTTCGCGCTCCAGGCCCACGTAGGCCAGGATGCGGTAGCCCTGGGTGTACTTGACTTTCTCGTTCGTAAAGGCCTGGTCGCGCAGGCGCTGTTCTAGCTGCGCATTCACCTGGCTGTTGGGCGTCACGAAGGGCGCTCTGACCGGCGCGGGCGCGGCGGCCGAAGCCGTAGTGGGAGCGGGCGGCGTGGTAGCTGCCGCCGGGCGGTACTTGCGCACGTCCTCGGCGGGCAGCGGCGCAGCCTTAGCTGTCGGGCGCCGAACCGTATCAGCTGGCGCGGTAGACTGCGCCGACACGCTCGGCGCGGAGGCCGCGCAGGCCGCCAGCAGGGGGGCCGTGCCGGCCAGCAGGGTCTTATAGAGTATTCGCATCGTCTTCACCCAGCAAAGCTACGCTGTTGGACGAGCCGATGCGGTCGGCGCCGGCCGCCAGCAGGGCCAGCGCCGCCGCCCGTGTCTTTATGCCCCCGGAGGCCTTGATGCGCATCTGCTCCGGCAGATTGGCGCGCAGCAGGGTGATGTCTTCGACCGTGGCGCCCCGGCTGGCAAAGCCGGTGGAGGTTTTCACAAAATCGGCGCCGGCTTCGGCGCAGAGCTGCGCGGCCTGCACGATTTCGGCTTCGGTGAGCAGGGCGGTTTCGATGATGACCTTGAGCAGGGTGTCGTGCACGCGGGCCAAGTCGGCCAGGTCTTCTATTTCTTCTTCTACTTGCGCGGCGAGGCCGGACTTCAGCCAGGAGATGTTGAGCACCATGTCCAACTCGGTGGCGCCGGCCTCGATGGCGGCTTCGGCCTCGCGGAACTTGCTGCGCGTGTCCTGGTAGCCCAGCGGAAAGCCGACGACCGTACCCACCGCTACCGCCGTGCCGGCCAGCGCCTCGGCCGCCAGGGC
>CAXUEM010000199.1:0-2073 GCA_964249885.1 uncultured Hymenobacter sp.
ATTGAGGCTATTGCTAACAATCCGCAGGCGCCGACTTTCGAGAATACGCTGGCTGCCCTGGAGCGCAGCGGCCGCACCCTGGACCGGGTGCAGGCCGTGTACGGCGTGTGGAGCAGCACCCTCAACGACGACGCCTTCGCGGCCGTAGAAACCGAAATGGCACCCAAGCTGGCCGGCTTCTACGACCAGATAAGCCAGAATGCCGCGCTGTTCAAGCGCATCGAGGCCGTGTATAATTCGCCTGAAACCAAGAAGCTGAGCGCCGAGCAGCGCCGCCTGGCCGAGGTGCGCTACAAGGACTTTGTGCGCTCGGGTGCCAAGCTCGACGCCACGGCCAAAACCCGGCTCTCGCAAATAAACCAGGCGCTGGCCGGCCTTTACACCCGCTTTTCGCAGAACGTGCTGGCCGAGGAAGCCGGCCTGACGGTGGAGCTGAAAACCGAAGCCGATATGGCCGGCCTGCCCGCCTCCCTGCGCGCGGGCGCCCAGGCCACGGCCGCCGCCCGCAAAAGCAGCGCGCTGGGCTTGGTGGCCAACACCCGCTCCTCCGTCGACCCGTTTCTGACCTACTCCGACAACCGCGCCCTGCGCGAGCAGGTCTGGCGCATGTTCGTGAGCCGCGGCGATAACGGCAATAAGTACGACAACAACGCCCTGATTACGGAGATTCTGCAGCTGCGCGCCGAGCGGGCCAAGCTGCTGGGCTACCCCACCCACGCCCACCTGCGCCTGGACAACACCATGGCCAAAACGCCCGACAACGCCCTCAAGCTCATGATGCAGGTCTGGCCCTCGGCCGTGGCCCGGGTGAAGGAGGAAGTGGCCGACATGCAGGCCCTGGCCGTGAAGGAAGGCGCCCCGGCCGGCTTCAAAATTGAGCCCTGGGACTACCGCTACTACGCCGAGAAAGTGCGCAAGGCCCGCTACGACCTCGACCAGAACGAGGTGAAGCAGTACCTGCAGCTCGACAAGCTGCGCGAGGGCATGTTCTTCGTGGCCGGCGAGCTGTTCAACTTCACCTTCAAGCCGGTGAATGACGTACCCGTGTACCACCCCGACGTGAAGGTGTGGCAGGTGCTGGACAAAACCACCTCCAAACCTGTGGGCCTCTGGTACTTCGACCCCTACGCCCGGCCCGGCAAAAACTCCGGCGCCTGGATGAACGCCTACCGCAACCAGGAGCGCGTGGACGGCGCCGTGACCACCATCGTCTCGAACAACTCGAACTTCATCAAGCCCGCTTCCGGCGAGGCCGTCCTCATTTCCTGGGATGACGCCCGCACGCTGTTCCACGAGTTCGGCCACGCCCTGCACGGCCTGTCCAGCAACGTGACCTACCCCACGCTTTCGGGCACCAACGTGGTGCGCGACTACGTCGAATTTCCCTCGCAGGTGCTGGAAAACTGGCTTTCGACGCCACAGGTGCTGAGCAAATACGCCCTGCACTACCAGACCGGCGAGCCTCTGCCCGCCCGCCTCGTCGAGCGCATCAAGAAGGCCAGCACCTTCAACGAGGGCTTCGCCACCACCGAGGCCCTGGCCAGCGCCCTGATTGACATGAAGCTGCACCTGGCCGGCGAGCAAACCATTGACCCCGACAAGTTTGAGCGCGAAACCCTGGCCCAGCTGGGCCTGCCCCGCGAGCTGGTAATGCGCCACCGCACTCCGCAGTTCTCGCACGTGTTTTCCGGCGACGGCTACTCGGCCGGCTATTACTCCTACATCTGGTCGGAGGTGCTAGCCGCCGATGCCTACAGCGCCTTCACCGAGGCCGGCGGGCCTTACGACCAAAAGGTGGTGCAGCGCCTGCGCCAGCACGTGTTCACCGTCGGCAACACCCAGGACCCCGCCGCCGGCTACCGTGCCTTCCGCGGCCGCGACCCCAAAATCGACGCCCTGATGAAGCAAAGCGGCTTCCCGCTGCCCGGCGCGCCGAAAGCCGGCAGCAAGCCAGCAGTCCCGAAAGCCCCAGCGGCCAAGGCCAAAGCGGCGGTGCCCACCAAGCGCAAGTAAGCCACACCGGGGCTGCGCGGGGGCGGGGCCCCGCGGCGCCCGGGTGCGGCGCCTAGCAAC
>CAXUEM010000199.1:2083-3238 GCA_964249885.1 uncultured Hymenobacter sp.
GGGGCCCCACAAAGCCCAATTAACCCCCCCCGGGGCTTAGCGGGGCAGCGGCCCCGCTCAGCCCTGTTCCGCCTCATCGAAAGCCCCGTCGCCGGGGCTTTCCTGTTTCCAGCCTATTTCCTGCAGGGCGCTTTTCAGGGCCACAAAAAACAGGGGCGACCGGAGCTGCGCGGCCGGTGTGCAGCGCTTGCCATTGCTCAGAATGGCCACCGGCTTGTTGGGCGCCAGCTGCGCGGGACTAAGCTGCGCTTCCACCTATGATGCGCACCTCGTGCGGTACGGTATAGCCCCACAACGCCTCGCGCACGGCGCTGGCCACGTCCAGGCCGGCGTTGGTACCGGCCGTTATTTCGGCCACCAGGCCGCGGCGCACATCGTCGCGCACGGTCACGGCCACGTCGTGCAGGCCCGGCACGGCGGCCAGCTTCAGGCCAAATGCCCGGCTGATTTCCTGCTTGATAAGCGCGGCCCGGGATAGTAGATTAGTAGTCATAAGCGAAAAAAGAGAAGCGCTAAAGAGGCTGTATGAATATGAAAAAGCTGGCGCCGGGCAGCCGGGCGCAACGGCAGTGAATTGGGATTGGAGCTGGGCTTGAGGTTAATTGGCCCGGCGGGAAGCGGAGTGCTTTTGCGGGGTTTCTAGTTCTGCACCAGTAGGCGCTGCCGGGCCACGGGGCGGCCCTGCTGGTCGGCCAGCACCAGCAGGTACAGCCCCGCCGCTACCGCCGGCACCTGGGCCTGGGTCGCCGCGCCCGCCACCGGCGCCTGGTAAAGCAGCTCGCCGCGGCTGCCGTAGAGCCGGATGCGGCCCTGTTCGGGCGCGGCTCCGGCCCAGCTCAGGCGCAGGGCGGCGCCGGCCGCGGCTGGGTTCGGATACACGGCCAGCTGGGCGGCACCGGGCAGCTCGGGCATGGCCACCACGGCCACCGGCGAGTAGGCTTCGCGCCTGTCGAGGTCTACCTGCCGCAGCCGGTAGTAAAGCACCGCCGCGCGCTGGTCGGCCGCGGCCGGGTCGTTGAACTGATACGCCTGGGGCCGGGCGCCCGCTCCGCCGCTGCGCACCTGCCCCAGCGCCTCAAACGTGCGCCCATCGGCCGAGCGCTCCACCACGAAGTGGCTGGCATTCTGCTCCGAAGCCGTTTGCCAGGCCAGCTC
>CAXUEM010000199.1:3248-6232 GCA_964249885.1 uncultured Hymenobacter sp.
ACCGAGCTGTAGGTTTCGGCGTAGTGCACCCGCACGGTATAGGCGGCCGTGGCCGTGCCCTCCACGGTTACCTCGAGCTGGTCGAAATCCTTGGTGACGGGGAAAGTCAGCAGGGTCATCTCGTTGCGCATAATGGCCACGGTCAGCAGGCTGCTCATTGCAAAATCCTGCGCCGGGGTGCTGCCGCCGCCCAGGTAGGTACGCACCCGCACCCGGCCCAGCAGGGCCAGGTCCAGGCCGGCCTCGCTGCTCAGGGTCACAGCCCCCTGCTGGCCGCTCAGGGCGCGGGCCGGAAACTGCAGCCGCAGCGAGGCCGGGCGCAGGGCCAGGGGCGACGTTATTTCGGCCGCGGTGTTCTTTTGCGCGTCCACGGCCAGCTCCTGGTTTGCCACCTCGCCGCAAACCAAACCCAGACAGCCCCTGCTGAAACCAGCCACGCTGGTGGCCTGCTGCTGATTGAAGCGGACCTGCGCCTGGACCTGGCCGCTGCCAGCCAGTAGCAGGCACAACCCTAGGCCCCGCCCTGCGTACTGCAACACATCCTGAAAGAAACGGTAAGCCGATTGCATAATAAAAAGAAAATAAATTGCTAATAAGAGGCCAGATGACGGACGCAGGCGCGTAGCTATCCATCTGATTCTCATGCAAATTTATTTTCTACAGTTCGGGAGGCAAAGGAAGAACACCGCCTAGGCTTAACTAGGACTAATCCGACCCGAATTTGAACTATGCCCTCGCCAGCGGGCTGCAGAGCGCCTGAGAGCCGGTTGGCACCCCGCAAACCCTGCTTTCTTTCCCAGTTTGCTGACATCAGCGTGCCGCCGCCTGTTCGCTTTTTTGCATCATGGAGCCCATTCCTCACGCAGGCCCTCACCCCCGGCTGGGCGCGGGCCGGGCGCCGCGGTAGCCGCCCGCTCAGGCGCGGCCGGCCGCCAAGCCAAACCCAGCAGGGGGTCTGGCCTGAATGCCAGGCCGGCTCAGCGCAATCACAATTTGATAGCAGACAACTGATTATCAGATGTTTCATTAAAGAAATCACCCGGTAATTCCGCCGGTTGGGAGGATGCCAGCCAGCCGGCCTAGCGGGCTTCGGAGGCCAGGGGCACGCCCTGCTGCAGCAGCTGCAGCGTCAGTTCCCAGAGCTTCTCGTACGGCACGACTTCTATCTGGGCGTAGGCCTCGCCCGGCTGCGGGGCCTCGCGGAGCTTGGCCAGCAGGTTCTGGCCCCGCTCGGCGCAGGCGCGCGGGTTGAAGTTTTTTTCGGGCAGCAGGGCCAGCAGGCGCAGAAACAAGCGGCTGCGCAGCGTGTCGTCCTCGCGCAGGTGCAGTTGCTGGTACTTGCGCAGGCGCTCCAGGCGAACCATTACCTCATCGAGGCGGCGGCGGCGCAGAAAATAAAGTAGCTGCAAAATCAGAATGGCCACGTGGTAGCCCCGCTTGTCGCGGTTGAAATCCGGCAGCTGCAGGGCCCACTGCGCCACCGACGCTGCCGCTCGGGGCGCGCTGCCACCGGCGGCCGGCAGCAGAAAATCAGCATACGCCCGGTACAGCTCCCAGCGCTGCTGCCCGGCCGCGCGCTGCTTCTGGTAGAAGGGATTCTTAAAAACCGTCGCCAGCAGGGTCTGCGCCAGGGCGTAGCGGCCGGCGTGCAGGGCCAGCAGCACGTGGTTTTCCTCGAAGGCAAACCAGTTGTTGGACGAGGGGTGAAAGTCCTGCTCAAACTCGGCGGCCAGTTCCAGGCCCCGCTCCGGCTGCCGGCTGCGCAGGTAGGCATAGACCGTCATAAAGTGGTTGTAGCGCACGTCGAAGCGCCGCTCGTTCAGCTCGCCGGCCCGCAGCTGCTCGGTGGCCTGCTGCGTGATGCGCAGGATTTCGGGGAAGTTGCCCAGCATTTCCTGCTGCGTCAGGCGGGCCCGGTAGAGGTAGGTGGCCGTGTTGAAGGTTTGGGCCCGCGCGTGCAGGCTCTCCAACTGCCCGATGATGGTTGGCAGCACGGGCAGCAGGGCCCGCTTGGCCGTGACGGTGCTCACAATGGCGCTGCGAATGTCGAGGTGCAGGGTTTCAGCCTCTTCTTCCCAATTCAGGCGCTGCTGCAGCTGCGCGCAGGTGCGGGCCAGTGCCTGGTAGGCGGCCGCCTGGCCCTGGTTGGCGTACAGCGCCCGCAGCAGCCGCGCCGCCCACAGCGCGTAGTGCAGGTAGTCGTCGCGCTCGGCCAAAAGTAGGCAGCGGCGCAGCCGTTGCGTGGCCAGCGTGTACTCGCCCTCGGCCTGCAGCACCGTGGCCTGGTGCAGCATCTGCCAGATGGCCATCTCGTGGCGGCGGCCCACGGGGTAACGGGGGTCGTCGTGGTCGAGAAAATAGAGGTGATTGAGCAGCTTGCCCTGCAGGCGGGCCCGCAACTGCCAGAAGGCCGCCATATTGGCCGCGGTGCTCGCGCCGTAAAGCTCCTTAACTAACTGATGCTGCGTTGTTTCCGGGTTGCGAAGCAAGGTATTCACCAGCTGCATCTCCTTGGTGGTAGCCGCGGGGTCGAGGTCGAGCAGCGGAATGCTGCTCAGCCCGCGCGACGTCACGATTCGGCACAAATTTGCAAACTCTTTCATAATAACCCAATGGTTATCAGCAAATTAATATATGTGCTGAGCAGATAGCTGCTAAAAACGAACGTCAGGTGTAGGGGCGTTTATTCCTTTTAATGCGGGCGTGAGCGCCCCACCTTTGTCTTGTCGAATGGGCGCAAGTTTACGGGCCCAAAAGTTAGGAATGCAGCCAAGTTTGCAAACTCTTTCTGGCCGCAACGCCCTTTGCAGCTTCGTAAACCACACCTCAACCTGAAAATCTACAAAACAATCAAAAAATTCTTTCATTCTTACTAGTTAAATTTAGGGCGCACCTTTCCTTTTTTTCGCTTGGGCCAGGGCTGAACTTTGCATCGTTATCATTTCACCCACAACCACTTACATCCTGCCCCCATGCTTCAGTAC
>CAXUEM010000200.1:0-340 GCA_964249885.1 uncultured Hymenobacter sp.
TCTATGACCTACGCACCGCACGAGCTGGGCCGGGCCGGCGAGGCCGCCGCCGCCGACTTTCTGACCCAGCAGGGCTTCGAGGTGCTGGCCCGCGGCTACCGCCACGGCCGCGCCGAAGTAGACCTAGTCATGCGGCGCGGAGAGGAATTGCTGCTATTCGTGGAAGTGAAAACCCGCGCCGGCGGCCAGTTCGGCCCACCCGAAACCTTTGTGTCGGCTCGCAAAAAAGAGCTGTTCCGCCTCGCGGCCACGCACTTGCAGGAAGAGATAGAATGGACCGCCGACATCCGCTTCGACATCCTGGCTCGCGACGGCGCGGCCCGCACCGGCGTGATGCGGA
>CAXUEM010000200.1:350-6211 GCA_964249885.1 uncultured Hymenobacter sp.
GGTTTCGGATAGAGCATTTCGAGGATGCTTTTTATTGAACCAGGCGCCAATAAGCAGAGCGAGGCAGCCCGGTCCGTTTTAACCTACTTGCCCCGGCTGGCCGGACGGCGCTGGCCCGGCCGGTCCTCGGCCTCGGGCTGGCCGCGCTTATCGAGGCCTTTTTCTTTGTCGTAGATGAGGGTGGCGTTGCGGTTGTACTCCTTGATGAGTTCGGGCTCGGTCACTTCGGGGTCGTAGCCGGACTCGGGGTACTGGTACTCGTAGCGGTGGCGGTTGCGGAAGCCCCAGTACTTGGTCCAGACGCCCACGCGGCGGCCATTCTCGAACTGCCCGCTCCAGTCGCGCTGCCCGTCGGCCAGGAAGCGGGCGTAGTCGCCTTCGAGCTTGCCGTTCACGTAGGGCACCACCTCCTTGAGCAGGGTGCGGCCGTTGTCGTAGTAGCTCAGGTTGGCGTCGCGCGGGAAGCCCATCTCGTAGTGGATTTTGCTCAACAGCGCGCCGTCGCGGCCGAATTTCTCCCAGCGCAGGTGCCGGGTGCTGAGGGCGAAGAAGCCGGATTCGAGCGTCTGATTGTTGCGCACTTTCTTGTAGGGGCCGTGCAGGACCTTGTCGGTGGCCGGGTTTAGCTCGCGGGTGGCCTTGTAGATGCGGCGCTTCTTGGGGTCGTAGTAGTAGCGGGCCGGCGCGTAGGGATTGGGCTGCTGGAAGTCGCGGAGGTAGTAGAAAATCTCGATTTCCTGGTTTTTGCCGCTGCCTTTGCCTTTCACGTAGGCCCGCTTGATACGCTCGCCCAGAAACACGTTTTTCTTTTTGCGGGGCTTGCGCTGGGCTTCCTTTTCTTTCTCCTTGGCGGCGCGCTCCTCGGCCTTGGTCAGGGCGAGCTGCTTGGCGGCCGTGCTCAGCGAAGGTCCGCGCCGGGTCGAGTCGGTGGTGGTCGTGAGCGTGTCGCGGCCGGAAGCGGCGGCAGCTACGGCCGGCTCGGGACGGGAGTTGAAGGAAATGGCCTGACGGGTGCAGGCGGCGGGCAGCAGAGCCAGCAGGGCCAGCAGGCCGGCCGGAGCCGGCACCGCGCGGAAAAGGTGCCGAGAAAAAGAGAGCATGGCAGAAAGCAGGCAGTAGTCGGGGCAGCAAACGCGAAGGTAGAGCCATTTGGTGCCCAGCAGGGGGTGGCTGATTCAGCGGCGCCGGGCCGGCCAGCAGGGAGACGGCCCGGCCGGGCGTCGGCTAAGCGCCTGAATATAGTCGGCTTGCCGACTACCTGGGCGGGACCGGCTAATTGATTTTTGCCTTACTTTTAAGCCCTGAAACAACTCCCACCTTACCTCTCAACATTCTTTATATGACAGCAAAATCTTTACTGCTTGCGGGCGGGGCGCTGCTGGCAAGTGCGTCGGTGGCTTCGGCCAGCGGCTTCCAGGTGAACCTGGGCGGCCAGAAAAACAACGGCATGGGCGGCGTGGGCGTGGGCCTTTCCCTCGACCAGGCCGCCATGTTTTACAACCCCGGCGCCCTGGCCATGGTGCGCGAAAACGGCGTGCAGCTCGGCGCCAACTTCGCCTTTGCCCGCGTGGGTTTCCGCAGCGCCAACGGCGGCCCGCAGCATAATCTGCAGGACCAGCCCGTTGTTTATCCGTTCAACCTCTACGCCAGCTTCGGGCCCAAGGAAGGCAAGTTTCGCGCCGGCATCGCCGTGTACACGCCCTACGGCAGCTCCCTGAGCTACGGCAGCAACTGGGAGGGCCGCTACTCGCTCACCGAAATCACCCTGCGCTCCATCTATGTGCAGCCCACGGCCTCGTACGCCATCACGCCCCAGCTGAGCGTGGGCGCGGGCCTGACCATCCTGGTGGGCGGCTCCGTGAACCTGCAGCGCGAAGTGCCCCTGCCCACCGGCGACGCCCACATCGAACTCGACGGCAAGGCCAAAACCAAGTTTGGCTACAACGCCGGCGTATTTTTCAAGCCCTCCGAGAAGCTGAGCGTGGGCCTGAGCTACCGCTCGAAAATCAACGCCGAGGTAGAGGAAGGCGACCTGAAGCTGACCAACCTGCCTACCGGCGGCAGCGCCGCCCTCATCAACTCCCGCTTCAACGCCAATCAGTTCAGCGCCTCGCTGCCGCTGCCGGCGCTGGCTTCCATCGGCATCGGCATCATGCCCAGCGAGAAGCTGACCATCGCGCTGGATGCCAACCTCACGTTCTGGAGTGAGTACCGCTCGCTGGACTTCCAGTTCAGCGGCGGCAGCGGCGGCGTCATCAACGGCCAGACTACGTCCTCTTCCAAGCGCGACTACCAGGATGCGCTCACCTTTCGCCTCGGCGGGCAGTACGCCCTGAACGATAAGCTCACCCTGCGCGCGGGCACGGCCTACGACATGACGGCGGTGAAAACCGGCTACGTGACGCCCGAAACGCCCGACTCGGACCGCTTCATCCTCACCACCGGCTTGAGCTACAACGTGAGCGAGAATTTCGGCATCGACGCCTCGTACCAGTTCAACAACTTCCTGCAGCGCACCCAGAGCCAGAACGACCTGGCCGACGCCGGCACCACCGACCGGGTGGCGGGCACCTACAAGACCACCATCCACATTCCCGGCATTGGGCTGCACTATAAGTTTTAGGCCCAGGTTTTCTTCTTGATTTTACTTGCATTCATTGGGTTTCATATGAAAAAGATTTTCACGTATGCCACGCCGGCGCTGGCCCTGCTGGGCCTCGCACTCGGCGGCTGCCAGGTAGATATTGACGAGCCGAAAGCCAGCCCCGGCAGCGCCAACTTCAGCCAGTACCTGGCCGTGGGCAATTCCCTCACGGCCGGCTACGCCGACAACGGCCTGTACCTGGAAGGGCAGCAGAGCTCCTACCCGGCCCTGCTGGCCCAGCAGTTTGCGCAGGTGGGCGGCGGCACGTTCGTGCAGCCCCTGTTCACGGAGGCGCAGCGCAACGGCTCGGGCTACCTGAACCTGGTGGGCTTCAGCGCCGCCGGCGCGCCGCTTATTGCTCCCGTAACGACCAACTTGGCCGTGCGGGGCACCTCGCCACAGACGCTTTACACCGAGTTTACCGGGCCCATCAACAACCTGGGGGTGCCGGGCATCCGCATGTCGGACATCAACACGCCGGGGTACGGCAGTGCCGCGGGCAATGCTTTTTTTGAGCGCATCACCCCCGATGCTACTCCGCTGCAAACCTACCTGCAGCGGGTGCAAGCTACCGTCGCCGAAATCAAACCCACGTTCTTCACCGAGTGGCTGGGCAACAACGACGTGCTAGGCTACGCCACCTCGGGCGGCGCTTCTACGGCGGCCAGCAATTCGCTCACGCCGGTGGCCACGTTCACGGCCAACACCAACCAAATACTGGATGCCCTGACCGCCGGCGGCGCCAAAGGTCTGGTAGCTACCATCCCGGACGTTACGGGCATCCCGTTCTTTACCACGGTCGGCCCCATTTTCAAGGGGACGCTGACGAGCAACCGGGTGCCGGGCGTGGTGGCCCTGACGGGTGCCGCGCCGGGCGGCCCCACTTCGGCCAACCGCCGGCAGATTGCCACCGCCGACATCCGCGACGGCGGCGGCGGCCGCCAGCTCTTTACGCTCACCTCGCAATCTTTCCTGGGGCTGGTCGGCCGCCCGACCGGAGCGCCCTGGCGCTCGTTTGTGCCCCGGGCAGCCCTCAGCACCTACCTCGCTAGCTACGGTATTGACACTACGGCTGCATTTGGGGTTAGCGTGGGCAATCCTCTTCCGAGCTCCTTCGTACTCGATGATGTGGAACAGGGTCTCGTGGCTACGGCCACCACCAACTTCAACAACATTCTGTTTAGCGCCGCCACCGCCCGCAACCTGGCGGTGTTCGACGCCAACGCCTTCTTCCGCTCGGTATCAACCGTCGGGCTGCCCCTCAACGGCACTCCCAACAGCACCGCCTATGTAACCGGCAACCTGTTCTCGCTCGACGGCGTGCACCCCACGCCCCGCGGCTACGCCGTCATTGCCAATGAGATGATTAAGGCCATCAATTTCAAGTACGGCGCCAAGGTGCCGGGCTTCGACGCCACGCGCTACCGCGGAGTGAAGTTTCCGTAGGGCTATTGCTTACATCTCGTAATCTGAAAACGCCGCTCCCAAGACAGAGCGGCGTTTTTTCTGGAAAGCCAGCAGGGGGTCGGCGCGGTTTTCAGGGCGCTTGTAACTTACTTACAATTGAGTAGCTTTGGCCAGAACAATCTTACCCGTCACTTTTTTCTGTTGCTTCCCATGAAAAAACTCCTCCTCCTGGCCCTGCTGGCGGCCAGCTCGCTCAGTGCCTGCAAAAAAGATAAAGAAGACGCGAAGCCCAAAACCAAGTCGGAAATCATCGTGGACAAAAAGTGGCGCATCAACGCGGCCACGGCATCTTTCACCGCTAACGGTCGGCCCACAACGCAGGACTTGCTGCCGTTTATAGACGACTGCGAAAAGGACAACTTCACGACTTACAAGGGAGATAAATCCTTTGTGGACGACAACGGCCCGACCAAGTGCGACCCCACCGACTCGCAGACACAGAACGGCACCTGGGACCTGAGCTCCGACCAGAGCAAGATTCTGATAACCTACCCGGGCCAGTCCACCGAAACGGCCAACCTGACTGAGCTTACGGGAACCACCATGGTGTGGGAGCAAGAGGATACGGACCCACAGGTGGGGAATGTGAAAATCAAAATCACGTTTAAGCCTATCTAGGCTGGCTCTGGATACCGAGGCTGCTAAACCAGAACGACCTGCTTTCGCGCGAAAGCAGGTCGTTCTGCTTGTCGGGCGGCGCTGACTACCAGTTGGTGCGCGCCCGCTGCTGCAGCTGTCTGGCAATGAGCTGAGCGTGGTGGCGGCCATTCTCGATAAACCAGCGGCTGGTGTGGAGGCCGCCGCAGACCGTGCCAGCCAGATACACGCCGGGCCGGGCCGACTCGTGGGTTTCGGGGTCGAAGAGTGGGGTGCGGGCGTCGTCGTCGGCCACGGGCACCTGCAGGGCGGCCAGCAGGGGGTAGTCGGGGCGGTAGCCGGTAAGGGCGTACACGAAGTCGGCGGGCACGGTGCGCGGGCCGTCGGGGGTGACAATCTCCACGGCGCCGGGCCGGATTTCCAAGATTTGAGTCTGGAAATGCGCCCGGATGCGGCCTTCGGCAATGCGGTTGAGCAGGTCGGGCCGAATCCAGTATTTCACTGATTCGCTGACTTCGGGGCCGCGCACGAGCAGGCTGACGCGAGCGCCGGCGCGAGTGAGCTGCAAAGCGGCTTTGGCGGCGGAGTTTTTGGCCCCGATAACGACAACATCGCGGCCCACGTGCGGGTAGGGTTCTTTGTAATAATAGCTCACGTGGGGCAGGTCGGCGCCGGGCACTTGCAGGCGGTTGGGCACGTCAAAAAAGCCGGTAGCCACGATAACGGCGCGGGTGCGCAGCTGGCCTTGCTCGGTGTGCACGGTGAAGTTGCCAGCCGCACCTTCCAGGCTCAGAACCCGCTCGTAGAGCCGCAAATCCAGCTTTTCGGCCACGGCCACGCGGTGGTAATAGTCGAGGGCATCTTCGCGCAGGGGCTTGTAGGCGTTGGTCGGGAACGGGTAGCCGCCGACTTCGAGCAGCTCGGGTGTGGAGAAAAACTCCATGTTGGTGGGGTAGCCCACGATGGAGTTGACCAGCGCGCCCTTGTCGATGACGGCCACCCGCCGGCCCGCGCGCTGGGCTTCGAGGGCGCAGGCCAACCCTACGGGCCCGGCGCCGATGACCAGCACGTCCAGCAGGGGGTCGGCGGCGGGGGAAATGGCGGCGGAGGTCGGACTCAGGGTTTCTGCTTGCATAGTCCGTTTAACCTATCC
>CAXUEM010000201.1:0-3031 GCA_964249885.1 uncultured Hymenobacter sp.
GGTCCAGCACGGCGGCGCCGGCTTGCAGCATGGCTTCGGCCCGGCTCAGCAGGTCTACATCCTGGCCGGCCTGGATGCGCGAGCCGGCGAAGAACGAGTCGGGCGTCAGGTTGAGAATGCCCATCACGGCGGGCCGGCGCAGGTCGAGCAGGCGGCCGTGGGGGCTGAGCAGGATGCTGAAAGCAGGAAGTAAGGCCATGGCTGTGCCGCAAAGAACGTCCTTGGATTCGCTGCGCTCCGCATGACGTTCTTTGTGGCGGCGCTTTTACTCTGTTTCTGTGACGACCTCCGACCACTACGACCTGATTCTGGGCCGCTGCCGCGACTTGTTTCTGCAGAAAACCCACGACTACGGCACCGCCTGGCGCATCCTGCGGCTGCCCTCGGTTACGGACCAGCTGTTTATCAAGGCCAACCGCATCCGCACGATTCAGGAAGTGGGCCGGCAGCTCATTGCTGATGACGTGAACGAGGAGTTCGTGGCCATCATCAACTACTGCCTCATTGCCCTGATGCAACTGCACCTGCCCGCCGCCACGCCGCAGGACATGACCGCCGCGGCCGTGGCCGCCGCCTACGACCACGAGGCGGCCGAAAACCGCCGCCTGCTGCTGGCCAAAAACCACGACTACGGCGAAGCCTGGCGGCAGATGCGCGTCGAGAGCATCACCGACCTGATTCTGATGAAGCTGCACCGCATCAAGCAGCTCGAAAACCTGGGTCCCGGCGCGGCCAAGGCCAGCGAGGGCGTGGAAGGCGGCTACCGCGACATGCTCAACTACGCCGTGTTTGCCCTGATTCTGCGCGAGCAGGAGGCGCCGGAGCGGGGCTGACGCGGACTGATTGGGGGAGCCAGCAGGGGGTAGGGCGTCGCCCCCTGCCGAGCGAAGCCACTTTCCCAAACTTTGCAACCCGCCCGCGCGTTTGCCAGCGGCTTACTTTGTCTTATGGCTCCTTCGCATTCCCTGCCCGCCACGTCGGGCTCCCATCCGCTGCGCATCCTCACCCGCTTGTGCTGGCTGCTGCTGGGCGGGCTGTTCATCTTCTCCGGCCTCATCAAGCTGAACGACCCGGTGGGCACGGCCCTGAAGCTGGAAGAATACTTCGACGTGTTTTCGCGCGACCTGCCCCTGCTGGGTGGCCTGTTTCATAAGCTGGCCGGCAGCTCACGCTCCTTGTCCATCATTCTAAGCTCGGCCGAGGTGATACTGGGCGTGGCGCTGCTGCTGCGCTGGCACCTGCGCCGGGTGCTGTGGTGGCTGCTGGGGCTGCTGGTGTTCTTCACCTTCCTCACGTTTTACTCGGCCTTTTTCAATAAAGTAACCGACTGCGGCTGCTTCGGCGACTTTATCAAGCTCACGCCTTGGGCCTCGTTCACCAAAGATGTGGTGCTGCTGGCCTTGTGGGCCGTGGTGTTTTTCAACCAGAACAAGCTGCGCCGGGTGTTTGCCAAGGGCACGGTAGGGCTGATGACCATGACGTTTACGGCCGCGCTGGCCATTGGCATCGGGGTGCGGGCGCTGGGCCATTTGCCCTACTTCGACTTTCTGCCCTATAAAGTCGGCAACGACATCGGCAAGCTGATGAAGCCCGCCGCCCCGCTGCGCTACAAGTACATCATGGAGAAAGGCGGGCAGACCCGGGAATTCACGGAGTACCCGGACTCGACCTGGACCTACAAGCAGATGGTGGCCCTCAACCCCCAGGATGGCCCCAAAATCACGGATTTCCGGGTCTGGAACGACCAGGGCGACTACACCCAGGAGCTGCTGCGCGGCAACAAGCTGGTGCTCATCGTGCAAGACACCGACAAAGCCGACCGCGACCGGCTCGTGCTCATAAACCAACTGTTTGCTGCCGCCGAAAAATCGCGCCGCGGCATCACGCCGCTCATTATCACCAGTTCCAGCCCGGCCGAGTTCGACGTGTTCCGTCACAGCGCCAACTTCGCCGTGCCCTTTTACTACGCCGACGCCACGGTGCTCAAGTCCATCATCCGCTCCAACCCCGGCTTTGTGATTTTGAAGGATGGAGTGGTGCGGGCTAAGTACCACTACCACGACATTCCGAGCATCGGCAAGGTGGAGGAGAAGCTGTAGAAGCCGCCGTTGACTGGTCAGCGAGTAATCCGGGGGCTTCGTCGAGAGCCGGAAAAAAGGCTGGACTTTATTTGTAATCATTCTAAATAAGGCTGTACTTTTGGGTCATCATTCACCCATCGGTTGGCTATGTCGTCGCACTTTACGCAGCAAGTCGTATTTTTTGGATTGTCAGTCAGTGCTTTAGCGATACTATCCGAGCCCGCCCGGGCTCAGCAGCGTCCGGCGGCCGCCGACACTACTCGGCTGCGTAAAGAGCTAACAGAAGTTACCATCACTGGTGCCGCCACCCACTTCGCCGCGCCCGTCGAGGGCACGACCCTGACGGCCGGCCGCCGCAATGAGCAGATTAAGCCCCGCGAGGTCAATGCCAACCTGCCCCAGAACAACATGCGGCAGGTGCTGGCTCGGGTGCCGGGCCTGATGGTGTGGGAAAATGACGGCTCGGGCCAGCAAATCAACGTGGCTACCCGCGGCCTGAGCCCCAATCGCAGCTGGGAGTTCAACGTGCGCCAGAACGGCTACGACATCAGCGCCGACGCCTTTGGCTACCCGGAGGCCTACTACGCGCCGCCGCTCGAGGCCGTAGAGCGTATTCAGCTGCTGCGCGGCGGCGCCGGCCTGCAGTTCGGCCCGCAGTTCGGCGGCCTGCTGAACTACGAGCTCAAGCGCGGCGCCCGCGACAAAAAAGTAGAAGTGGAAACCAGCAACACGGCTGGCTCGAACGGGCTGCTAAACTCTTACAACGCCGTAGGCGGCACGGTGGGCCGGGTAAATTACTACGGCTACTACCACCACCGCCAGGGCAACGGCTGGCGGCCCAACAACCAGTTCAGCGTCGACAACCTGCACGGCGGCGTGCAGGTAGCCCTGACCGAGCGCCTCACGCTGGGCGCCGAAATCAGCTACCTCACCAACCGCCTGCAGCAGCC
>CAXUEM010000201.1:3131-6203 GCA_964249885.1 uncultured Hymenobacter sp.
GCCCTGGCTGCTGCCGGCCCTCACGCTGGACTACCGCGCCAACGAAGGTGCCACCCGCCTGAGCCTGAAAACCTTCGGCCTGGTGGCCGAGCGCAACAGCGTGGGCTTCGTGACCAGCCTGACGAATGCGAAAGACAAGTTTGTCCGGGACAGCATCAGCCCGCAAACCCTGCAGTACGCCGCCCGGCAGGTGGACCGCGACACCTACCGCAACCTCGGCGCCGAGCTGCGCCTGACCCAGGACTTCCCCCTGCTGGGCCAGACCCACACGCTGGCCAGCGGCCTGCGGGCCTACCGCGCCAGCACCCGGCGCCAGCAGCGCGGCGTGGGCAGCACCGGCACCGGCTTTGACCTGAGCCTGACCGGCAACCAGGGTCGCTACACGAACGAGTTCGACTTCACCACCACCAACGGCGCCGCCTTTGCCGAGGTACTGCTGCGCGCCGGCACCCGCCTGAGCATCACGCCGGGCCTGCGCTACGACTACCTGCGCAACACCAGCGAGGGCTACCTGGGCCGCACGGCCAGCGGCGCCGAAAACCGCCTGCCCGACCAGTCCCGCCGCCGCCATGTGCTGCTCTACGGTCTCGGCACCGAGTTCCAGGTGACGGCCGGCACCAACCTCTACGCCAACTACTCGCGGGCCTTCCGGCCGGTGCTGTTCGGCGACCTGGTGCCCCCGGCCACGGCTGACGTCATCGACCCCAACCTGCGCGACGCCCGCGGCTACACGGCCGAAATTGGCTACCGCGGCAACCACAAAAACTGGCTGCGCTTCGATGTAGGCTACTTTTTCCTGAACTACGAAGACCGCATCGGCACCATCCGGCAGCCGGTGCCCGGCGGCCAGCCCGGCCAGACCCAGCAGTTCCGCACCAACCTGGGCCGCACCCGCACCCACGGCCTCGAAGCCTACGCCGAGCTGGATTTGATTCATTCCATCACCGGCAACTTCGCCCTGCCGCATCTGGACTTGTTTGCGGCCTTGAGCGTGCTAGATGCCCGCTACGGCGACATGCCCGTGACCTCCCTCACCGGCACGGGCGCCGGCACCCAAATTGTAGAAACCAACCTGCGCAACAAGTATGTCGAAAACGCGCCCCGCCAGACCCTGCGCACCGGCCTCACCTTCGCGCACAAAGGCTTGTCCGTCACGGGCCAGTACAGCCACGTAGGCAAGACCTTTGCCGACGCCAACAACACCGAGGCGCCTACTCCCAACGCCCAGACCGGCCGCATTCCCGCCTACCAGGTCGCCGACTTCTCCGCCACCTGGAAGCTGGGCCGCGAAGGCCGCTACCGCCTCAGCGGCGGCGTCAACAACGTATTTGATGCCCGCTACTTCACCCGCCGCGCCGGCGGCTACCCCGGCCCCGGCATCCTGCCCGCCGACGGCCGCACCTGGTTTGCCGGCCTGGGGCTGATGCTGTAGGGCTAGGTCGGAGGATTAAGCTAGTTCCCATCTGTCATCCGGAGCAGAGCGAAGGACCTTCTTACGCTGAAACGAGTCGTTAACACGATTATCGTTCAGGCGGGAGAAGGTCCTTCGCTCTGCTCCGGATGACTGACAATTTCTCTGCGTTTAACTCTTGCTGGAAGCATATTATCAAAGCGCAAGCGGCGGGGCAGCGCGCGGCGCATCAGATTCATCCCGTTACTTTGCCCCATGCTCTCCTTCCTGCTGCGCCGTCTGGGCCAGGGCGTCCTCGTGCTGCTGGGCGTGGCCCTGACGGTGTTTCTGCTCTTCAATGTGCTGCCTGGCGACCCGGCGGCCCTGCTGGCCGGTCAGCGCTCCGACCTGGCCACCAAAGCTGCCATTCAGGCCGACCTGGGGCTGGACCAGCCGCTGCCCCAGCGCCTGCTAGGTTACGTCAACGACGTGTCGCCGTTGGGCGTGCACCCGCGCGACTCGGCCGGCCGCGCCCGCTACGGCGGCGTTGCCTTACTGCCGCTCGGCGACGACAAGGCGCTGACCCTGAAGGTGCCGTATCTGCGGCGCTCGTTTCAAAGCAACAAAGACGTGCTGAGCCTGCTGCTGGACAACTTCCCCGGCACGCTCTGGCTGGCGCTGGCGGCCATGCTACTGGCCGCCACCGGCGGCATTGCGCTGGGCGTGACGGCCGCGCTCAAGCCCCATTCCTGGCTGGATAGAATCCTGGTGAGCACCACCGTGCTGGGCATTTCGGTGCCGTCCTTCGTGGCCGCCATTCTCATCGCCGTCACCTTTGGCTTTTACTGGAGCCACTGGACCGGCCTGAGCCTGACCGGACAATTGTTCGAAACAGACCCGTTCAGCGGGCAGCGGCGGCTGGTGCTGCGCAACCTGATTTTGCCGGCGCTGGCGCTGGGCATTCGGCCGCTGGCCATTATCACGCAGCTCACCCGCTCCAGTATGCTCGATGTGCTAAGCCAGGACTACATCCGCACGGCGCGGGCCAAGGGCCTGGCGCCGCGGGCAGTGGTCGTGCGCCACGCCCTGCGCAACGCCCTGAACCCGGTGGTGACGGCCGTGTCGGGCTGGCTGGCCTCACTTCTGTCGGGCGCGTTTTTCATCGAGTACATCTTCAACTGGAAAGGCCTGGGCACCGTCACGCTGCGCGCCGTCGAGAACCTGGACTTCCCGGTCGTGATGGGCGCCACGCTCTTTGTCGCCGGCATCTTCGTACTCGTCAACATCGCTGTCGATATGCTCTACGCCGTGCTCGACCCGCGCGTGAAGTTGGGTTGAAATAGCAAGGAGCAGTGAACAATCAGCCATGAATAATGAAAGGTATAGCGCTGACCATCAGGAGAGTATTTTTGCGACTCGTTGCTATGCCCTGCTGGCGGCCAGGCCACCCATCCATTGCTCATTGTTAATTGCTCATTATTAATTGATAATCTCCCTTCTCGGCATGCCCGGCTCGGGCAAAAGCACCCTGGGGCGGCAGCTGGCTGCCCACTACGGCTGCCCATTTCTGGACCTGGACGAGGCCGTTGCGGCCCGCGCCGGGCAGGACATTCCCAGCATCTTTCAAACCGAGGGCGAGGCCTACTTCCCCTACTCCCCGATCCTCACCGTCGAGTCCACGT
>CAXUEM010000202.1:0-1631 GCA_964249885.1 uncultured Hymenobacter sp.
GTCTGGCCGGTTTCCAAATCGCGAAGCGTCACGCTGCCCTGGTAACTGAAATTCAGCTCGTTGTCGGCCATCAAATGCAGCAGCAGCACCTCGCCGCTCACGGCGCGCAGGCGGGCCAGCAGGGTATTGATTTCGGCGTCAGCCTCGTACAGGTCGCTTACGCACACGGTGAGGGCGCGCTGGCGGCGGGCGGTGAGCGGAGCCAGCGTGGCCGCGTCGGGGAAGGTGCCGGCGGCTTCGGCGGTTTCGAGGGCGTGGTAGAGGCGCGGCAGCTGGCGGGCATCGGCGCGGGGCGGCAGGTGGCGCAGGCCATTGGGGCTGAGAATGCTCAAACCCACCGCGTCGCCCTGGTTTTGGGCCAGGTAGGCCAGCGCGGCCAGCAGCAGCCGGGCGTAATCGAGCTTGCGCCGGCCGTGGCTGTCGGGGTGGTTCATGCTGGCGCTGGCATCGAGCAGCAAGTGCACCGTGGGGCTGGTAGGGCCGGTAGTGGCTGAACTCCAGGCCGCCGCCGTGCGGCCGGCTGGCGTGGGGGCGGTTGAGGAAGCCCTCGGCGGCCCGGCGGGCGGCCAGGCTCAAGCTTTTCAGGCCGTGCAGGTGTTCGGGAGTGAGCATTTAATAGAACGTCATGCTGAGCGAAGTCGAAGCATCTTGGCCGCTGACTAACTCAATCGTTGTTACCCACTGATTACTATGTAGTAGAGATGCTTCGACTTCGCTCAGCATGACGTTCTATATGAATGCGAGAAATCAAACCTGAACAGCTTTCAGCAAGGCCGCCACCGCATCATCGGCCGTAATATTCTCGGCTTCGGCGTTGAAGTTCAGCAGCACCCGGTGGCGCAGCACCGGCGGGGCCAGCGTACGAATATCGTCCAGCGTGGCGGCGAAGCGGCCGTGCAGCAGGGCCCGGGCCTTAGCGCACAAAATCAGGGCCTGCCCGGCCCGCGGCCCGGCGCCCCAGCGGCCGTAGTCCTGAATGAATTTCACCTCCGAGGTGGCCGGGCGCGTGGCCCGCACCAGCCGGTTCACGAAGTCCATGAGCTCGGGGCTGAGGCTGACCTGGCGCACCAGCTTCTGCAGTTCGCGGATGTCGGCCCCGCCCAGCACGGGCTGCACCTGCTGGCCGGCCGCGCCGGTGGTGCCGCGCAGCACGGCCAACTCCTCGGCGGCCGAGGGGTAGCCGATGCGCACATAAAGCAGAAACCGGTCGAGCTGGGCTTCGGGCAGCGGGTAGGTGCCGCTCTGCTCAATCGGGTTTTGGGTGGCCAGCAGGAAAAACGGCTTGGGCAGCGCGTGCTCCTGGCCGGCGTAGGTGACGTGGCCTTCCTGCATGGCTTCGAGCAGGGCGGCCTGGGTTTTGGGTGGGGTGCGGTTTATCTCGTCGGCCAAGACCAGACTGGCGAAGATGGGGCCGGGGTTAAACTTGAACGAGCGGTGGCCGGTGCCGTGGTCTTCCTCCAGCACCTCGGTGCCGAGAATGTCGGTCGGCATCAGGTCGGGCGTGAACTGAATGCGGCGAAACGGCAAATCAGTGGCGGCGGCCAGCGTGCGCACCAGCAGGGTTTTGGCCAGGCCGGGCACGCCTTCCAGCAGGGCGTGGCCGCCGGCCAGCAGGGCCACCAGCACCTCAT
>CAXUEM010000202.1:1641-6140 GCA_964249885.1 uncultured Hymenobacter sp.
GGTCGCCGGGCGGGGCGACGACGACGACGATCTCGCCCTTGGGCGCGGCGTCGGCGTAGCGCGCGGCGAGTTCGGACAGCGAGCCCGTCACCGTCTCCTCGAACCGCTTGCTGATCTCGCGCGCGACCGCGGCGGGGCCCGCCTCCCCGCGGGGGGGGGCCGCCGGCCAGCAGGGCCACCAGCACCTCATCGAGCACGGTTTCCTGGCCTACGATGACCTTGGCGATTTCAGTTTTGAGCACCGGCAGCTTGGCCAGCAGGGGGTGTAGTTCTTGTTCGGACATTTACGAAAGACGGTCATGCTGAGCGCAACGAAGTGAAGTCGAAGCATCTTGGCTGGGGAAGTAATCCTATCGTTCAATCATTTAAATTAGTCAGCGGCCAAGATGCTTCGACTTCACTTCGTTGCGCTCAGCATGACGTTCTGTTCACCTACTTCCTACGTCAGCGCATACAGCAAAATATTCACCCCAAACTTGGTGTTGTCCTCGGCCAGAAAACGCTTGTTGCGGAAGTCGTAGTCCCACTCGCAGCCGTAGTCTTTGTTGGAATACAGCACGCCAATGCGGCCCTTGATTTCCACGGCTTTGAGGTAGTCGTGCACCAGGTCGTCGCCCCAACCGTTCAGCTCGAAGCCGGTGTTGGGCGGGCCGTCCTTGAAGGTGAAAAACTGCGAGTAAATCGGGTGCGTTTTGCTTATTTTCTTCAGCGCGCCGGCGCCGAAACAGACCCGCATCTGCTCCTCAAAGGAGCGCGCAAACAGCCCGTCGATGTCGTGGTTGCAGTCGTCGACGAACACGAAGCCGCCGTTGCGCACGTACTGCGTGAAGTTCTTTTTCTCCTGGGCCGAAAACTGCACCAGCCGGTGCCCGGACAGGTAGCAGAACGGGTAATTGAACAGCTCCGGGCTAGCCAGGTCCACCACTTTTTCCACCTTGTTCACCGGCACGGTGGTGTATTGCACCAGCGAGTGCAGCAGGTTGGCCGGCATCCGCTCATCCACGGCGTCCCAGTCGCCGGACTGGTATTTGAGGCGCACAAAGGTGAAAGGCATTTCAGATAATGAGGTAATGAAGGGAGTAGGTGATGAGGTGGCGGACTGGCGAAGGGTAGCACAGGAGAAAGCATAACCGTTTCACCAGTTTCCTCATCCTTTCCTCATCTCATCACCTCCTCACGTTACACCGCGTCCGACAGGCTGGTAAACGTGAAGTCGCGGATTTTGAGCGGGGGCACCAGGCAGCCGGCCAGCCGCTGGGGCTTGCCGATGGCCTCGATGTTGTTGAGCATGATAATCGGGCTTTCGTTGAAGCGCAGGTTCTTGATGGGAAACTTGATTTTGCCGTTCTCGATGTAGAACGTGCCGTCGCGGGTCAGGCCCGTGTAGAGCAGCGTTTGCGGGTCCACCTCGCGGATGTACCAGAGGCGCGTGACCAATATGCCTTTGGCCGTGCCCTTAATCAGCTCGGCGGTGCTCTGGGTGCCGCCGGTCATGATGAAGCCGCTGGGGAAGGCCGTGGGCGCCTGCTTGTTTTTCTCGGCCCAGAAGCGCGAGTAGAACATGTTTTTGACTACGCCTTTTTCCACCCAGCTCATGCGCTTGGTGGGCAGACCCTCGCCGTCGAAGGCCGCGCCGGGCACCTCCAGGTTCAGCGGGTCGGAGTAGATGTTGACCCGCTCGTCGAAGAGCTTTTCGCCCTTGCGGTTGCCGCCGCCTTTTTTGGTCAGGAAGCTGCGGCCCTCGTCGGCCGAGCGGGCATCGAGGCCGTAGAGCAGGCCGCCGAGCAGGGAAAGGTCGTCGCCGGCCATGAGGGCGGCGGGCTCCAGAATGACGGTGTACTTGCCCGGCTCAATGGCCTTGGCGCCCACCGAGCCCAGGGCCTTGTCGGCGGCGCGCTGGGTCAGGGCCTTGGCGTTGAGTTTGGCGGGGTCCGTCACGTCGGCAATGGCGTAGCCGGAGCCCTTGCCATCGGCGGTGCGCACCGTGACCGAGAAATCGGTATTCGTGGATTGCTGGTAGGCTTCCAGCCCTTTGGAGTTGCGCAGGGCCTGAAACCGGGTGCCACCGTCCAGAAAGCCGGCGGCGCTCAGGTTCTTGGCGGCGCAGAGTTCCATGCTGTCGGCGGCAGCCTGCGCGCGAGTGGCAGCGGTGAGCAGGGTAGCGGCGGCCGAAGGCGGACTCACGTAGGTTTGCGGACCCAGCAGGGGCATGTACTCGGGGCTTTCGGGGGCGAGGCGGGCAATTTCCTCAGCCCGCTGCACGCAGCGCCGCAGCGTCGCGTCGTCAAACTCATTGCAAGTGGCCACGCCGCTGCGCTTGCCGAAGCGCGACTCTACTTCCAGCGACACGCTGTCCTGGGAGCCGGCCGTGCTCACGCTGTTGCGGGCGTAGCGAATGTTGCCGGTGGTGCGCCCGCGCAGGGCCACGGTGCACTCGTCGGCGGTGCTGTAGCTCAGCACTTTTTTCAGTAAGGTCTGGGCTTCGTCTTTGGAAAGAATAGCCATAATGATTTTGCAGAAGGGAGTGAGGAGGTAAAAACTCCTTCCTATTTAAAGGAGGGGGCGCGACGGCGCAGCCGGCGCTGGGGTAGTGCGCGTCGTTGAACGAGGAGTACTGCGCCGGGCGGGCGGCCTGTTCTGGTTTCGTTCAATGAGGGGCACCACCCCAGTTTTGCCTTTTGGCAAAACATCCCCTCCTTAAAAAAGGAGGGGAGTTGGTCGTTCTACCGTCATACTTTGCGGGCCGTGTTGATGACGTTCACGCCGTTGAAGCGCGTGGTGGCCGAGCCGTGGCTCACCGACGACACCTGCGCGGGCTGGCCCTTGCCGTCGAAGAAGGTGCCGAACAGGCGGTAGTCGGACTGGTCGCAGGAGCCGGCGCAGGCGCCCCAGAACTCCTGGGTGTTCGACTGGTAGGCCACGTCTTCCAGCGGCTCGGTGATTTTACCTTTCTCGATGGCGAAAAACAGCTGGCCGCCAAATTGAAAGTTAAACCGCTGCTGGTCAATGGAAAAGGATCCGGCACCGGCGATATAGATACCCTTGTCCACGCCCTTAATCATGTCGTCCACGCTCAGCTTGGCCTTGCCGGGGCGCAGGCTGATGTTGGGCATGCGCTGAAACTGCACGTCTTCCCAGGACTGCGCGTAGGCGCAGCCGTCGGATTCTTTCTGGCCCACAATGTGGGCCTGGTCGCGGATTTTCTGGTAGTTCACCAGCTTGCCGTCCTTGATGATGTCCCACTCGCGGGTTTTCACGCCCTCGTCGTCGTAGCCCACGTTGCCCACCGAGCCGGGTTGCAGCTTATCGGCCACGATGTTGACTTCCTTGGAGCCGTAGGGCAGGTTTTTGGCCTTCCAGTCCAGGGTGGCGAAGCTGGTGCCGGCGTAGTTGGCCTCGTAGCCCAGCACGCGGTCCAATTCCGTAGGGTGGCCCACACTCTCGTGAATGGTCAGGCCCAGGTGGCCGGGGTCGAGCACCAGGTCGTACTTGCCCGGCGTCACCGACTTCATGGTCAGCTTGGCTTTGGCCTGCTTGCCCGCCAGCGCCGCATCGGCCAGCATGTCGTAGCGCAGCTTGTAGCCGATGGTGTCGGTGCCCTGGGGGCCGCGAACCTGCTCCGCCGCGCTGGGCGAGAGGTACTCAAAGCCCAGGCCCACCGGCGCACTCAAGGATTCGCGGGAGCGGAATTTGCCGGTCTTCGTGTCCACGGCCGTGGCGCTGAACGTGGGCCAGAGGCGGTGCACATCCTGGTCGATGTAGGAGCCGTCGGTGGAGGCGAAATATTTCTGCTCGTTCACCTGAAACAGGGCCGAGTTGATGTAGCTGGCGCCATTGTCCAGCGCGGCGGCATTGGCGGCCAGCAGTAGGTCTACTTTCTGCTTCACCGGCACTTCAAAGGCGCTTTGCTGGATGGGCGTGCGCCAGCTCACCTCGCCGTAGCCTTGCTGCGGGGCCAGCCGCACCGGCTCCTTCATTACCCGGCGGTTGGCCTTGGCAATCTCGACGGCCGCGCGGGCGGTGGCCGCCAGGCTGGCATCAGTCACGACGCTGGTCGAGGCAAAGCCCCAGCAGCCGTCGACCAGCACCCGGATGCCCACGCCGTAGCTCTCGGTGCTCACAATGTTCTGCACCTGCTTCTCGCGGGTAAACACGTACTGGTTAAGCGAGCGGCCAATGCGCACATCGGCGTAGCTGGCGCCGGCCGACTTGGCGGCGTTCAGGGCCGCGTCGGCCAGGCGCTTTTTCACGGCCGTATCGGCGCCGGGCTCCAGTAAACGGGCGGGGTCGACGGGCGTGTGGCCGAAGCCCGGCAGGCTGGGCAGGAACAAGGCGCCAGTCGCCAGACTAGTTAAGCCCACAAAGTCACGACGGTTCATTTTGGCAGAAAGTAAGGTGGAGGAAAGGAGTTAAAATCCAGCATGACCGTCTTTGTACTACCATTACACCGCGTCCGAGAGGCTGGTGAAGGTGAAGTCCCGGATTTTGAGCGGGGGCAC
>CAXUEM010000203.1:0-3022 GCA_964249885.1 uncultured Hymenobacter sp.
CCGGCATGACCCGCTCCGTGATTGAGGAGCGCCCCACGCGCTTCGCCGAAATCGACGTGTTTTCGCGCCTGATTATGGACCGCATCGTGTTCCTGGGCACAGCCGTCGACGACTACATCGCCAACATTCTCACCGCCCAGATGCTGTTTCTGGAGTCGGCCGATGCCAAGAAAGACATTCTGCTCTACATCAACTCGCCCGGCGGGTCGGTGTACGCGGGCCTGGGCATTTATGACACCATGCAGTACGTGAACCCCGACGTGGCCACCATCTGCACCGGCTTGGCCGCCTCCATGGGCGCCGTGCTGCTGGCCGGCGGCGCCGAGAACAAGCGCTCCGCATTGCCACACGCCCGCGTCATGATTCACCAGCCCTCGGGCGGGGCGCAGGGTCAGTCGTCGGACATTGAAATCACGGCCCGCGAAATCCTGAAGCTCAAAAAAGAGCTGTATGACATTTTGGCCAAGCACACCGGCAAAACCTACCAGGAAATCCACGACAACTCTGACCGCGACTACTGGATGCGCGCCGATGAAGCCAAAGAATACGGCCTGATTGACGAGGTGCTGGAGAAAAAGGCCGCCTAAATTACAGATGGTGCAGATTAAGTTGATGACGCTGATTTGTTCAGCTGTTATTAGGCACAAAAAAAGCTCCTGCCGCATGGCAGGAGCTTTTTTGCTTAGAGGAAGCACAGCACGGCTGTTGAGTGCAAAAGCCGGAGCGGTACGCTTAGCCTTCGCGGCGAAACCAGCCTCTCAGGGCCCACCATGCCCGGCGGGTCAGCGTGGGCCGCGTGACGTAGAAGACATCTAAGTCCCTGCTATCCGGTTTCAACTCGATGTTGTGCACCACAAAGTTAGAGGTGCTGGGGCGCAGCGAATCCAGCGCAAACTCATTTCTCAAGTAGCCAATGCTGCTTACTACCAGAACGGCCTGCTGAGCGGCAACTGTGTCTGGTAGCCGTAGCTCGTAGGTGCCATCCGCATTTGAGGAAACGCCTATCTGGGTGCCTTTCACGAGCACCGTTACGCCGGGCAACGGAAATGGCTTGCCTTTTTTAGAGCTGTCATACACCGCGCCTTTAATTGTGATGCCGGACGTTCCGGCAAGGCTCGGCTGGGCTAGCGCCGGCAACGAGGCTAAGCTGAAAGCCAGCGTGGCAGCGGCCGTGAGCCGGGCGCAGGCGCTGGGGGTAGCGGGCACCTCCTGACCCCAATGGTTAAGTTGGGCGGTCGAGTACACGCCGCACAGCGCGTTGCCGTGCGCCTGCTGGCGCTGCTCGATTTCGGCCCACGACATCCTGGAAAAGTCGTGGATGACTTTATCGCACTGCCCGCAGAGCCGGCCATTTTCGGCCGGCGACATGGCCAGCCAGTCTTGGCCGCAGTGCTGGGGTTTGGGCAGGTTGGGCATGGCGGGGCGCGGTTAGGAGTTGGAAAGCGGGAAGATATGCTTTTTGAAAAGCAAACCGCCGGTAGTTGCGGTTGCTATCAATTCGGGTCCCTACCCCCTGCTGGCACCATTCCGGCGCGCGCCGACGTTGGGCGCGTTGTACCTTTGGTGCCCGTTTGCCTAAATTCCTGCTCCTCTTCTATTCCGCCCCGCTTCTGATGGCCGAAATTACCTGTTCGTTTTGCAACAAAGCCAAGCGCGAAGTCGCCGTGATGATTTCGGGCATCAATGCCCACATTTGCGAGAAGTGCGTGGCCCAGGCCCAGCACATTCTCACCGAGGAAACCAAGCTGCAGAAAGACGCACGCCAGCCCAAGTTCAACCTGGTGAAGCCCCGCGACATGAAGCTGCACCTCGACCAGTACGTGGTGGGCCAGGACCAGGCCAAGCGCGTGATGGCCGTGGCCGTGTACAACCACTACAAGCGCCTGATGCAGCGCCCCAAGGACGGCGACGAGGTCGTGATTGAGAAGTCCAACATCATTATGGTAGGCGAAACCGGCACCGGCAAAACCTTCCTGGCCCGCATGATGGCCAAGATTCTGCAAGTGCCCTTCTGCATCGCCGATGCCACCGTGCTGACGGAGGCCGGCTACGTGGGCGAAGACGTTGAAAGCATCCTCACGCGCCTGCTGCAGGCGGCCGACTACAACCTCGAAGCCGCCGAGCGCGGCATCGTGTACATCGACGAGATTGACAAAATTGCCCGCAAGAGCGACAACCCCAGCATCACGCGCGACGTGAGCGGCGAGGGCGTGCAGCAGGCCCTGCTCAAGCTGCTCGAAGGCACTCATATTAATGTGCCGCCGCAGGGCGGGCGCAAGCACCCCGACCAGAAAATGATTTCGGTGAACACCGAGAACATCCTGTTTATGTGCGGCGGCGCCTTCTCGGGCATTGACCGCATCATCAAAAGCCGCCTGAACACCAAGCCGCTGGGCTTCGCCAAAACCAACCTCGAAGAGCAGGTCAACACCGAAAACTTCCTGCAGTACGTGACGGCGCAGGACATGAAATCTTTCGGCCTGATACCAGAGCTGATTGGCCGCCTACCGGTGCTTACCTACCTCAACCCGCTCGATAAAGCCACGCTGCGCTTGATTCTGACCCAGCCGAAAAACTCGCTCGTGCGCCAGTACCAGCGCCTGTTTGCAATGGAGAATATCGAGCTGGAATTCTCGGAAGAGGCGCTGGAGTACATCGTGGAGCGCGCCGACGAGTACCGCCTCGGCGCCCGCGGCCTGCGCTCCATCTGTGAGAGCATCATGACCGACGCCATGTTCGAGATGCCCTCCGAAGTGGGCACCGATGAGCTGGTCATCACGGAAAGCTATGCCCGCGGCAAGTTCGAACGCTCACCGTTGCGGCGCATGCGGGCGGCGTGAGTTGCAATTAAAAATTAAAAATGGCCGCTTACATATAGGCGGCCATTTTTAATTTTTAATTCATAATTTTTAATTTATTTCAAATATCCTATCATTAGCTCTGCCGTTTTGCGGGCGGCTTTGTGCGAGCCCAGCTTTTCGCGCAGCTCGGCGTAGCCAGCTTTCTGCTGGGCGCGGTAGGC
>CAXUEM010000203.1:3146-6129 GCA_964249885.1 uncultured Hymenobacter sp.
TTTCAGCTCGTCCATGATGTTGCGGGCCGAGAAGTCGTTCTGGATGAATTCCTTCACGATTTCGCGGCCGGCAATGAGGTTGACCAGCGAAATGTAGGGCACCTTAATCAGCATTTTGGCAATGCTGTAACTCACCACGCCGGTGCGGTAGCACACAGCCTGCGGCACATCGAACAGGGCGGTTTCCAGCGTGGCGGTGCCGCTCGTGACCATGGCCACCTGGGCGTGGTGAAGAATATCATAGGTCTGCTCGAACACGTACTTGATGCCGTTGCGCTCGAAATTGCGGTAGTAGTTGCGGTCGAGGTTGCTGACGCCGGCCACCACGAACTGATACTCCTGAAACGCGGGCAGCACGGCCAGCATGATGTGCAGCATTTCCTCGATTTCCTGCTTGCGCGAGCCCGGCAGCACGGCAATAATCTGCTTGTTGGGGTCGAGGCCGTTGCGCTGGTGAAAATCGGGCGCGGGCTGGAACTCGGCCACGGCGTCGGCGGTGGGGTTGCCGGCGTAGTCGACCTTGTAGTCGAACTGCTGGTAGAATTCCGGCTCGAAGGGCAGGATGGTGAACATGCGGTCGACATGCGCCTTGACCTGCGCCACGCGGCCCTGGTTCCAGGCCCATATTTTCGGCGAGATATAGTAGAACACCTTGATGCCGTGGGCCTTGGCAAATTTGGCCATGCGCATGTTGAAGCCGGCGTAGTCGACCAGTATCAGCACGTCGGGCTTGAAGTTGAGCAGGTCAGTTTGGCACTCTTTCAGGTAGCCGCGAAACTTGAGCACGCTGGTAGCCGCCTCCCAGAAGCCCATAATGGCCAGGTCCTGGTAGTGGCGCACCAGCTCGCCGCCCTGCTCCTGCATCTGGTCGCCGCCCCAGTAGCGAAAGTTGGCCGCCGGGTCCTGCGCGCGCAGCTCGCGCATGAGGTGCGCCGCGTGGAAGTCGCCCGACCGTTCGCCGGCTATGAGGTAGTATTTCATGGGTTAAATTAAAAATTATGAATTAAAAATTAAAAATTGAGACAGCCTACTCAGGCGCGAGTAAGCCATTTTTAATTCATAATTTTTAATTTTTAACTGGCCTCAGCCGTAGTATTCCACGAAGTTGCGGGGCGTTTCGTAGAGTTTGACGCAGTGTAGCTGCGCAGTAGTGATGGCGGGCAGCTCGCCCTGCAGGATTTTCCAAAAGGCCATAGCCAGGTTTTCGGTGCTGGCCATCTGGCCCCGCATGAAGGGCACGTCGAGGTTGAGGTTTTTGTGGTCAACCTGCTCGGTGATGCGCGCGCGAATAAGGTCAGACAGGGCCTTGAGGTCGACGACGAAGCCGGTTTCGGGGTCGGGCTGGCCCTTCACGGTCACGATGAGCTCGTAGTTGTGGCCGTGCCAGTTCGCGTTGGCGCAGGGGCCGAACACCTCGCGGTTGCGCTCATCGGTCCAGGCCGGGTTGTGCAGCTTGTGAGCGGCGTTGAAGTGTTCCTGGCGCGAGACGTAAACCATTGATAAGCTGTTAGCTGATAGCCTGTAGCTGTTAGCTAATCAACAGAGACCCTAAAAGCGGAGAGCTAATGGCCAACAGCTTTTAGCTAACAGCTACGAAGTTTTGCGCAGCAAATATACGAAGAAGGGCACCCCGAACAGGGCCGTAACCAGGCCCACGGGCAGGCCAGCAGGGGGGTACAGCAGGCGGGCCAGCAAATCGGCGGCCAGCAGAAAGTTGGCCCCGAGCAGGACGCAGCACAGCAGCTTGTAGCGCCCGGTGGCGCTCAGCAGGCCGCGTAGGCGCGCTACGGGCAGGCCCAGCTCCTCGCCCAGCAGCAGCCTGGAAACAAGAAGTAGCAACGGCAAACGCATGGCGCAAAGGTAGTCGGCCCGGGCAGGCAGCGCCCAACTACCTTTGCGGCCCGGCGGCCCTTGCGGGCCAACCCCGGCCCGGGCGGACAACGCCGCACCCACTCTTCATTTCTTCTTCCTGACTGCCATGATAGTCGTTACCGGCGCGGCGGGCTTTATTGCCAGCTGCCTAGTCTCCCGCCTAAACAGGGCCAATTTCAACGACATCGTGGTGGTGGACAACTTCGCCGTGGAGCGCAAGCTGGCCAACCTGGCCGGCAAAAAGCTGCGCGAATACGTGGACCGCAACGAGTTTTTCAGCTGGCTTGACTTGAATTACGAGCAGGTCGAGTTCGTCTTTCACCTCGGCGCCCGCACCGATACCACCGAGCAGGACCCGGCCGTTTTCGACTTGCTAAACCTAAACTACTCGAAGCAGATGTGGGCCGCCTGCTGCCGCTACCAGCTGCCGCTGGTCTACGCCTCCTCGGCCGCTACCTACGGCTCGGGCGCGCTGGGCTACTCCGACCAGGACGAGGCCCTGCTGCCGCTCTACCGCCCGCTGAACCCCTACGGCGCCTCGAAGCACGACTTCGACACCTGGGCCCTCAGTCAGCTTGAAAAGCCGTTTTTCTGGGCCGGGCTGAAGTTTTTCAATGTGTACGGTCCCAACGAGTACCACAAGGGCCGCATGGCCTCGGTGGTGCTGCACGCCTTCCAGCAGATTCAGCAAACCGGCTCGATGACCCTGTTCCGCTCGCACAACCCGGAGTACACCGACGGCGGGCAGATGCGCGACTTTGTGTACGTGAAGGACGTGGTCGAAGTGTGTTACTTTCTCATGCACCACCGCCGCAATTCCGGCCTTTATAACCTGGGCACCGGCGAGGCCCGCACCTTCATGGACCTGGCTCTGAACACCTTCGATGCCCTGGGCCGCACGGCCGACATTCACTTCAAAGACACGCCCGAGGACATCCGCGACACCTACCAGTACTTCACCGAGGCCGACATGCGCAAGCTGCGCAGCATCGGCTACGAGCAGCCGTTCACCCGGCTCGAAGACGGCATTCGCGACTACGTGCAGGAGTACCTGGGGCCAGGCCGGTATTATTAGCCGTTGGTTATCGAGTGCGCCGCGCTGCCCCAAACC
>CAXUEM010000204.1:0-458 GCA_964249885.1 uncultured Hymenobacter sp.
GCCGTCGGCGCCAGATGCTGGCCGTGAACCTGCTCAGCGCCTACGACCTCAACCAGGCCCTGCTGCCCGCCCTGCTGGCCCAGGGCCGGGGGCATATTTTCACCATTTGCTCCACGGCCAGCCGCATGGCCTACCCCAACGGCGGCTCCTACGGCATCGCCAAATTCGCCCTCTACGGCTTCACCCAAACCCTGCGTGAAGAGCTAAAAGCCAGTGGCCTGCGCGTGACGGCCGTGCTGCCCGGCGCCACGCTCACCGCCAGCTGGGAGGGCGCGCCGCTGCCGCCGGAGCGCTTCATCCGGCCCAAGGATGTGGCTGAGGCGGTGTTTTCGGCGTTTTCGCTCTCGCCCCAGGCGGTGGTCGAGGAAATTGTTATCCGCCCGCAGCTAGGCGATGTGCTTTGACGCCTTCGGCTTAAGCAGGAGCGAGGAATTATCGTTCTGGCTATTTTTTCATTC
>CAXUEM010000204.1:468-5707 GCA_964249885.1 uncultured Hymenobacter sp.
CGAAGGTGTTACGGTCGCGGCTGGGCCTGCCCAGCGCCGCTGCGCTCGATGCCCAGGTAGGTTGGCCGGCCGTAGTAGTACACGTTGCCGGTGCCCCGAATCGTGCCGCTGAGAATATCTGTCGCTCGGATATGCGCGTCGCCGTTAGCACCGCGATTAGTGTTGAAGTAGCAGGTACCCGCGCGCAGCCCCTGGCCGAAAAAGCGGCCGTTGCCGCCCACCGTCAACAGCAGCTCGCGGGTCTGGCCCTGCACCGTTACGTCGCCCAGCTCGTACTGCTCGCCCCAGAGGTAAGTCGTTTCGACGTTCAAATCCAGGTTGCCGGCGCCGATGACGTGGAAGAACAGCGAGTCCTGCCGGAACCGGCCCTCGGTGCGGATGTTGCCGAAGCCGCGCAGGAAAATATTGGTCAGCCGGGGCAGGTGCAGGGTAACTTCCAAGGGCTGGTCGTAGGTGCGCGCCCAGTTGCAGGTGGCCGAGTTGCTGACGACCAGCCGCCGGCCCTCGGCCCGGGTTTCGAGGCCGGCCAGCAGGTTTTGGCCGGCGCGCACCTCGGCGTAGGGCGCGCTTCGAGCGTCCTGCACCAATATCAAGTCCACGTTGTCGTCGGCGTAGATGTCGCGCAGGCCGGCGGGCAGCTCCCGGCGCTCGGTCACGACCGGGCCGGCGCTGGTCAGGCAGCCGGCTTTGGGGCCGCAGGCACTCAGGGCGGCCAGCAGGGGGAGTAGCGCCGCCCCCGCCAGGAGGCGCCGGCCGCCGCGGAGGCGGGCCGTGGGGCTAACTTGCGGCCGCGACAGCGTTTTGTTCATCTCCCAAAGTTCGCCCCCACTTTTCATTATGGAGCTTTCCGGCAAAGTTATCATCATCACCGGCGTGAGCAAAGGCATTGGCCGGGCCACGGCCGAGGCCCTGCTGGCCCGCGGCGCGGCCGTAGCCGGCTGGGGCCGCAGCGCGCCCGAAGGCCTGGCGCACGAGCGGTTTCAGTTTTTTGAGTGCGACGTGCGCGACGAGCACGCCGTGCAGGAAGCCTACACCAACACCCAGCGCGAGCTGGGCCCGGAAGTTCACGGGCTGGTGAACAATGCCGGGCTGGGCGTGGCCGGGCCGGTTGATGGCTTTAGCTCCGAGGACTGGAAGCTGATGTTCGACACGAACGTGCACGGGCTGTTTTACTGCACCAAGGCCGTGCTGCCGCAGATGAAACGCCAGCAGCTGGGCCACATCGTTAACATCTCGTCCATCGCCGGCCAGCAGGGCATTGAGAAAATGGCCGGCTACTGCGCCACCAAGTTTGCCGTAAAGGGCTTTTCCCAGTCCTTGTTCAAGGAGGTGCGCAACGACGGCATCAAGGTGACTTGTCTGTACCCAGGCTCCACCGAAACCAACTTCTTCGACGACATTCCCGGCACCGAAGCCAACGCGCAGATGATGCAGCCCCAGGACATTGCCGGCGCCATTGTGTACGCCTTGGAAACACCGTTCAACTTCCACATCGTGGACGTAGAAATGCGGCCCCTGCAGCCGAAAAAATGACTTTTTGTATCAGGTACTCGGTAATTGGTATTCAGTAGTAAGTATTAGGTAATGGTTATTTAATAATAGGACCAGCTGCCTAAATTATATGTCTGACTTCCGACTACCCAATACCGACTACCAATTACCATCAAATGGTTGAAGTTCAGAACCTGACCAAGCTGTATGGCGCCCAAGCGGCCGTTGATGCCATTTCGTTTTCGGTGGGCAAGGGCGAAATCCTGGGCTTTCTCGGGCCGAATGGCGCGGGCAAGTCCACGACCATGAAAATTGCCACCGGCTACCTGCCGCCCAGCCTGGGCACGGTGCTGGTGGCCGGCCACGACGTGCAGCAGGCCCCTCTGGACGTGCGCCGCAACGTCGGTTATCTGCCCGAGCACAACCCGCTTTACCTGGATATGTACGTGCACGAGTACCTCGAATTCATCGGGGCCGTGCACGGGCTGCGCGGGCCGGGCCTGCGGCAGCGCGTGGCCCAGCTGGTGGCGCGCGTGGGTTTGAGCCGCGAGCAGAACAAGCTCATCGGCGCCCTCAGCAAGGGCTACCGCCAGCGCGTGGGCCTGGCGCAGGCCCTGCTGCACGACCCGGCCGTGCTGATTCTCGACGAGCCTACCACCGGCCTCGACCCGAACCAGATTCAGGAAATCCGCCAGCTCATCCGGGAAGTGGGGGAGGACAAGACGGTGATTTTCAGCACCCACATTCTGCCCGAAGTCACGGCGCTGTGCTCGCGCGCCGTCATCATCAGCCGGGGCAAACTGGTGGCCGACGCGCCGGTGAGCGAGCTGGCCGCCCGCGCCGCCGGCGAATCTGTGATTCGGGCTGAGTTTGAGGCCGCCATCGACCCGACCCCCCTGCTGGCTTTGCCGGGCGTGCGCGGCGTCGACGCCGAAGCTGGCTTCGCCTACCGGATTCGGGCCACGCCGGGCCGCGACTTGCGCGGCGACATTTCCCGTTTGGCCGGCCAGCAGGGCTGGGTGCTGCTGGGCCTGCGCCAGGAAGCCCAGAGCCTGGAAGATGTTTTCGGCGAACTGACGAAGTGAAAATGAAGGGCCTTCCTGCCCGGCAGGACCAAGAAGAATTATGCTTACTATCCTCCGCAAAGAATTTAACTCTTTCCTCAATTCGCCCATTGCCTACGTGGTGCTGGGCGTGTTTCTGGTGGCGGCTGGCCTGTTTGTGTGGGTGTTTCCCGACAGCAGCGTACTGGATTACGGCTACGCTGACTTGCAAACGCTATTCAACCTGGCGCCCTGGATATTCCTGTTCCTGATTCCCGCCCTGACCATGCGCACGTTTGCTGAGGAGAAGAAAGCCGGCACCATGGAGCTGCTCCTGACCCGGCCGCTGACGGAGGGCCAGCTTATCGGCGGCAAATACCTGGCCTGCCTGGCCCTGGCCCTGCTGGCCTTGCTGCCCACGCTGCTTTACTACTTCTCGGTGTACCAGCTGGGCAGTCCGGAGGGCAACATCGATTCGGCCGCGACGGTGGGCTCCTACCTGGCGCTGACCCTGCTGGCGGCGGTTTTTGCGGCCATCGGGGTGCTGGCCTCGGCCAGCACGCGCGACCAGATTATTGCCTTTCTGCTAGCGGTGGTGGGCTGCTTTCTCTTGTACTCTGGGTTTGATTCGCTGGCCTCGGTGCTCGATGGCAGCGCGGCGTACTACGTAAGCCAATTGGGCATCGCGGCCCACTACCGCGACCTGAGCAAGGGCCTGATTGACTCGCGCGACCTGATTTATTTCTTTAGCGTCGTGGCCGTGGCTTTGCAGGCCACGCGCGTGGTGCTGCGCAGCCGCAACTGGTAAGCACGCCCGAAACCAGGCGAACTGTTGGCGAAAAATTAGAACTAGATTACATGGCCGAATCAGAAACACTCTCCACGCCAGGGCCGGCCGCAGCGGTGCCCGCGCCCGCACGCAAGCGCCGCGACCTGACCCGGTTTGCGGCCGTGCTGGGCGGCCTGCTGCTATTTAATGTCATCGGGCAGCAGTTCTTTTTCCGGCTCGACCTGACCGAGGAAAAGCGCTACACCATGGCGGCCGCCACCAAGCAGCTGCTGACCGGCCTCCAGCAGCCGGCCACCGTGACGGTGTATCTGGCTGGCGACTTCCCGCCGGCCTTCCGGCGCCTCCAGCAGGGGGTGCGCGAAACGCTGACCGAGTTTCAGGTGCATGGCGGCGCCAACCTGAACTTCATCTTCATTGACCCCAGCGCCGCCGGCACCGAAAAGGCCCGCAATGCCTTTTACGGCAGCCTCGTCAAGAAAGGCCTGACGCCCACCAACCTCGGCGCCACCGAAAACGGCAAGCGGGTCGAGAAAATCATCTTTCCCTGGGCGGTAATATCAGTGGGCGGCCGCGAGAAAAATGTGCTGCTCTTGCGCGGCAACCAGGCCGCCCCGCCCGAGGTGCGCCTCAACCAGAGCATCGAGGGCCTGGAATACGAGCTGGCCAGCGCCATCCGGCAGCTCACGCCCGGCGCCCGCAAGCGCATCGGGGTGGTGCAGGGCCACGGCGAGCTCAGCAACGCCGAAGCCGGCGACATGATTGGCACCTTGCAGCAGAACTACGACGTGTACCGCGTCAACCTGGGCCAGGTGCCGGACCTGCGCGCGCTGGATGCTGTCGTTGTGGCCAAGCCCAAGGCGCCCTACTCCGAAACCGAGAAGTTTAAGCTCGACCAGTTCATCACGCAGGGCGGCCGGGCATTGTTTTTCCTCGATGCCCTGCGCGTAGACCTCGACAGCGTTTCGCGCAACGGCGCCGCGCTGGCCACGCCCTACGAGCTGAATCTGGAAGACCTACTCTTTAAGTACGGCCTGCGCCTGAACCCCAACCTGCTGCTCGACCTCAACTCCGGCGTCATTCCGCTGGTGACCGGCACCGAGGGCAACAAGCCCAAAGTCGAGCCCATGCCCTGGCAGCTCTACCCGCTGGTCAACCGCTTCAGCCCGCACCCCATCACGCGCAACCTGGACGCCGTGTACCTGAAGTTTGCCTCCAACCTGGATACGGTGAAGGCGACGGGAATTCGGAAAACGCCGCTGTTCTTCACCTCGCGCTACACGCGGGTGCTGCCCGCGCCGGTGCCCATCAACTTCAACGACGCCCGGCTGGAGCCCAACCCCAAGCTCTACAACCAGCCGTTTCAGGCGCTGGCCTATTTACTCGAAGGGCAGTTTAAGTCCCTGTTCGCCAACCGCGCCCGGCCCGGCACCCTGCAGTTTCAGCCCGAAACCGCGCCCGGCACCAAGCCCAGCAAACTGGTGGTCGTGGCCGACGGCGATTTCATCCGCTCCGAGCTAGACCCTAAAACCGGCAACCCCTACCGCCTGGGCTTCGACCGCCTGGCCAACACCGAGTTTGCCAACCGCGAGCTGGTGCTCAACGCCGTCGACTACCTGCTGGACGAAACCGGCCTCATCGCCGTGCGCGGCAAGCAAATCACGCTGCGCCCGCTGGATAAAGTGAAGCTGGCCGAGCAGCGCCAAGGCTGGCAACTGCTGAACCTGGGCGCGCCGCTGGCCCTGCTGGCTGTGTTTGGCGCGGTGCGCGCCTGGCGGCGCAAGCGGCGGTATGCGCGGTTCTAAATCAGCTTCGGTTCGGCAGAGGCTTGGCCGTGGGATGAATATGGATGATGTCTATTCGCTCGGCGCTTACAACTTCGTACATAATCCGATAACGCCCTTCCAGAGTTCGCGCA
>CAXUEM010000204.1:5717-6129 GCA_964249885.1 uncultured Hymenobacter sp.
AGGATACTGGGTTAGGGTGTCGGTCCGGTCTATCAGGCGCTCGATTAGTTGCTCGGCGTACTTGACGGAGAATTGCCGGTTGTAGTCGTGAACCTCACTCAAATCCTCCAGCGCCGCAGTGGTCCACCTTACCTGAACCATGTTTTCACCAACTGCTTGACTTCTTCCTGTGAGTGAGTTTGGTTAGTACGGCTTTGCTCCCGGCCCTTCTCGATTCTTTCAATCAGAAGTAGCCGGTCAATCAGCTCATCTAGTTCGAAGTGGTCCGGCAGTTGGTCGGCGGCCGCAAATAGCGTTTCCTTGCTCATAGCAGTAGAAATTTGTTGGCTCTAAGGTAAGCCGGATTTGGGGCAAGTGGTTCGGTAACTTCGCTACGCCCACATTTCCAAACCCCGCCCCGCCTGCCTATCTT
>CAXUEM010000205.1:0-6108 GCA_964249885.1 uncultured Hymenobacter sp.
CCCCTGCTGGGCACCGACTTTATCGAGTTCTACGTCGGCAACGCCAAGCAGTCGGCCTACTACTACCAAGCCGCCTTCGGCTACGAGCTGGTGGCCTACGCCGGCCCCGAAACCGGCCTGCGCGACCGGGCCAGCTACGTGCTGCAGCAGGGCAAAATCCGGCTCGTACTCACCACCTCCCTGCTGCCGGACTCCGACATCACGCGCCACGTAGCGCAGCACGGCGACGGTGTCAAGGTCATGGCCCTGTGGGTGGACGACGCGCGCAAATCATTCGAGGAAACCACCAGCCGGGGTGCCAAGCCAGCATTTCAGCCCTATACCATTGAGGACGAAAACGGCAGCGTAACCCTCGCGGGCATTTATACTTACGGCGAAACCATCCACACCTTCGTAGAGCGCAAGGCCTACGATGGCCCGTTTCTGCCGGGTTTCGTGGCGAAGAAGGGGGCCGCGCCAGCAGGGGGTGCGGTGGGTTTGCTGCACGTCGACCACTGCGTGGGCAACGTGGGCTGGGGCGAGATGAACCAGTGGGTGAAGTTCTACGAGGACGTGATGGGCTTCAAGCTGCTGCTGACGTTTGATGACGACGACATCTCGACCGAGTATTCGGCCCTGATGAGCAAGGTGGTCAGCAACGGCAACGGCTACGTCAAATTCCCCATCAACGAGCCGGCCGAGGGCAAGAAGAAGTCGCAGATTGAGGAATACCTTGACTTCTACGGCTCGCCCGGCGTGCAGCACATTGCCATTGCCACCCACGACATCCGCGCCACCGTCACGGAGCTGCGCCGCCGCGGCGTCGAATTCCTGACCGTACCCGGCACCTACTATGATGATTTGCTCGACCGCATCGGCGCCATCGACGAAGACCTCGAATCCATCAAGGCGCTGAACCTGCTCGTGGACCGCGACGAGGAAGGCTACCTGCTGCAAATCTTCACCAAGCCCGTCGAGGACCGGCCCACGGTGTTCTACGAAATCATCCAGCGCAAGGGTGCCAAGAGCTTCGGCAAGGGCAATTTCAAGGCCCTGTTCGAAGCCATTGAGCGCGAGCAGGCCCTGCGCGGCAATTTGTAAAGCGCCCTTCGATTGTCGGTCCTGCTGAGCAAAGCGCAGCAGGACCGATGAATTTTAACAAGACTATCAATTACCTGACATGGCCCTCACTTCCGACATTCAGCAGCGCATCAATTCCTGGCTTACCCCGCACTACGACGCTGATACGCACGCCGAAATCCGCCGCCTGCAGGCGGAAAACCAGGAAGACTTTCTATCCGATGCGTTTTACCGCAGCCTGGAGTTTGGCACCGGCGGGCTGCGCGGCCTGATGGGGCCCGGCTCGAACCGCATGAACCGCTACACGCTGGGCATGGCCACCCAGGGCCTGTGCAACTACCTGAACCAGCAGTTTCCCGGCCAGGAAATCAAGGTGGCCGTGGCGCACGACTCGCGCAACAACAGCCGGCTGTTTGCCGAAACCGTATCCGGCATTTTCTCGGCCAACGGCATTACAGTGTATCTGTTCGAGGACCTGCGGCCGACACCGGAGCTGTCGTTTGCCATTCGGCACCTGGGCTGCCAGAGCGGCTGCGTTATCACGGCCTCGCACAACCCCAAGGAATACAACGGCTTCAAAGTGTACTGGGCCGACGGCTCGCAGGTGGTGGCCCCGCACGACAAGAACATCATAGACGAGGTCAACGCCATTGCCAGCGTCGAGGAAGTGAAGTTTGCGGCCGACCAGTCGCGCATCAAGCTCGTGGGCCGCGAAATCGACGAGGCCTACCTGGCGCGCGTGAAGCAGCTGAGCATCAACCCCGCCGCTATCCAGGCCCAGCACGATTTGGGCATCGTGTACACACCGCTACACGGTTCGGGCATCACGCTGGTGCCGGGCGCACTGGCCGCGTTCGGCTTCACCAACGTGAGCATCGTCGAGGCCCAGGCCACGCCCGACGGCAACTTCCCCACCGTCAGCTCGCCCAACCCCGAGGAGAAGCCGGCCATGCAGATGGCCCTCGACCAGGCCAAGGCTCAGAATGCCGACCTCGTGCTGGCCACCGACCCCGACGCCGACCGCGTGGGCATGGGCGTGAAAAACGAGCAGGGCGAGTGGGTGCTGCTCAACGGCAACCAAACGGCCGCACTGCTCACCTACTACCTGCTCTCGGCCCGCCAGCAGTCCGGCCAGATGACGCCCCAGGACTACATCGTGTACACCATCGTGACCAGCGACATCCTCGGCGACGTGGCCCGGCAGCACGGCGTAAAAAGCTACCAGACGCTGACCGGCTTTAAATACATTGCCGGCCTCATGCGCGAGTTTGAGGGCCGGCAAACTTATATCGGCGGCGGCGAGGAAAGCTACGGCTACCTCATTGGCGACTTCGTGCGCGACAAAGACGCCGTCTCGGCCTGCGCCCTGATAGCCGAGATGGCCGCCGTGGCCAAGGCCGCCGGCCGCACGCTCTACCAGGAAATGCAGCTCATGTACGCCCAGTACGGCCTCTACGTCGAAGACCTGATTTCGCTCACCAAGAAAGGCCAGCGCGGCGCCGAGGAAATTCAGGAAATGATGGCCGGGCTGCGGGCTAATCCTCCCGCCCAGATTGCCGGCCTGCCCGTGGTGGAGATGCGCGACTACCACACCGGCAAAATCCGAAACCTGCGCACCGGCGCTGAGTCAGCAACTGGTCTGGAAAGCTCCAACGTGCTGCAATTCATCCTCGAAGACGGCAGTAAAATTTCCGCCCGCCCCAGCGGCACCGAGCCGAAAATCAAGTTCTATTTCAGCGTAAAGGAGCCGCTGACCTCGGCGGCTGAGTTTGACGCGGCCAACGAGCGGGCGCAGGTGAAAATCAAGCGCATTATTGCGGATATGCAGCTGCAGTAGGGCGGCAGTCGCTCAATCATACGGCATATCTTTGTTACCCCCTGCTGGCTTACTGTGTAATGAGCCAGCAGGGGGTATTTGCGTTTGTTCTTTGCACTAAAACAGTCACCCTACCCACCTTCGTGAGAAACATTTTACTGCTACTGACGCTGACCCTGTTGACTAATGAGGCTACCGCTCAACGGGCGGAGGCCCTCGACTATCTAGTGACTACAGCCGGCGACACGTTACGCGGCCACATCAAACCAACCGGGGCTGGTGGTGTAAAGCTCTATCGTCGCGGCCAGCCGACACAGGAGTTCAGTCCGGCTGAGGTCCGGAGCTATGGCAACGACCATGGCCCTATTGGCATTAGTCAGGTAGTGGGCCGCGGCGGGCAGCCGCGCTTTATGTCGCCGCTGGTTTCGGGCTACGTGAGCCTGTACAAAGGGGAAGAAGAGCGGCGGGAAAAACAGTTTTTCGTGCAGGTGCCCGACTCGGGCTACGTGCGCGAAGTCGCGCTGGTCAGCCATCAACTCACCTTGGCCCGCACGCTGCGGGGCTGCCCGGCCCTGGAGTTTGGCACCAATGCCTTTCAGCGTACATATCCATACACCATCGATGGCATGTCGCGCCTAGTGATAGCTTACAACGCCTGCCGCCAGCCCGAGCAGACTACTGCTCTAGTCAAGCGCCGCTCCTCGGGCTGGCATGCCGCAGTGGGTTTCAAGGTAGGGCCTAACTACTCCAGCATTCAGCTATCAGGCATGGCACAGGGATACGATGCTGACGACCACAGGGACGCATTTGGCTATCAGGGAGGCTTCACACTCAACGTGGCAGCACCCATCAATTTATCGGCGCAGTTGGAAGTAAACTTTGCCCGCATGCGCAGTACCTATGGTCCTTATAGTGTTGCGCTCGGCTACAACTCCGGTATTCCGGGCGATATCCATACCGCCACCCTGCGCTACTCGCAGGTGCAGGTTCCGCTGCTGTTACGCTATGAAATCGGCCACGGGGGCTTGCGCCCGTTTGTGAACGCTGGCCCAAGCTATGTTTTTAATTTCGACAACAGCTCATTCGATGCTACCTCTACTTTCGGGTCAGGCACTCGCGAGTTTGCTCTGACCGTCGATAAAGCTGCTTTTGGTGTGGTAGCCGGTGGGGGTGTGCTACTCCGGCCGGCTTCAGGGCCAACGCTGAGCTTAGAGGCGCGCTACAGCTACGTAGAACACAACTCCATTTTTGTGGGGCCCACTCCGCGGTCCAAAACGGCAAGTTTGGAGTTAGGGATTATGTTCTAGACCTATCCTAAAACTTCTCTTCGCCCCACGCAGGCAGGCTCATATGCGACAACCTACCGAGCGCCTGCAGACCAAAATGCAGTTTCTTATTAGCATGTAGCAGTAGCGCCGTGAGAATTCAAACCCAGTCACCTAAATATTTAGCTGCCATGGTGGTGGCTGGGTTTGGAGTTTTCTGTTTGGTTTCTAGTGTTCAAGTCTTAGCTATTCCTGCGTTCATAGCTACGCTAGCGCTAGCCACTACTTCTCAATACGTCACCTTTGATTTTGTCAAAGGGTATCAGGGCAACTTCACTCTGTTATTCGGATTTTGTTCGTTAGGTGGCTGGGAGAAATTGCCACCCATACAACAGGTTGTACTTAAACGGTTTCAGAACGGCTATATCAAAGTGGTTCAGAATATGGCGGGGGAAAGATGGTCGACGACCAACGCTACATCATTTTGTTCTCGGTAGAACAGTCAACGCAAGGTTGGATAATTTTAGAGGAGAGCGACTTGTCAAAAGCGTTACGCGCTGCTGAGAGTATTGCTAAGGAGGCTGGTCTTAAATTGATTAATTGCACATAATCTCACTCCCCCCGCCGCGGCAGCGTGAGCAGCAAGACCAGAAACGCTGTCATGCCCAGGCTGTACCAGGTGATGACGGGCAGGCCGCGGTAGTAGGGCATCTGGGCCGAGTACTTGCCCAGCAGGCTCAGGCCGGCGAAAATGACGCTGCCCAGCGTGAGCAGGGCCAAGATGGTGCGGCTCACGAGCTGGTCGGCCTTGCGCAAGAGCAAGTTGTAGCCGCCCAGCTCTACTTTCACGCGTAGCTCGCCCTTGCTGATTTTGCGCACAATCTGGCGCACATCGGCGGGCAGGGTTTGCAGCAGGGCCAGCAGCTGCTGGCCGCTGTACTGGGCCTCGCTGAGCAGGTTTTCCTTGGAGTACTGCTCGGCGATGATGCGGCGGCCGTAGGGCGCCACAAACTCAAACGTGTTGAAGCTGGGGTGCAGCACTTTGCCGATGCCTTCCAGTATCACCAGCGCGCGCAGAATCAGGAACACCGCGCCGGGTACCTGCAGCTTATAGTCGTAAATCACGGTTTGCAGCCGGTCGGCCAGGTCCGACATGCTCATTTCCTTTACATCGAGCATGGTGAAGTCCTCGATGAGCTGATTCAAGTCGGCTTCGAAGGCGCGCATATCGGGGATTTCGGCCGTGAGGGCCAGGCGCCGGAAGTTCAGGGCCATGCCGCGCGCGTCCTGCTGGGCCATGCCGATGAACACGCCCGCAAAGGCGTATTTCTGCTGCTTGGTGAGCTTGCCCACCATGCCGAAATCAATGAGGATGATGCTGCCGTCGGGGCGCACCAGCACGTTGCCGGGGTGCGGGTCGGCGTGGAAGATTCCGAACTCAAAAATCTGGGTCAGGTAGATGTCCATGCCGGTTTCGGCAATTTTGGCCGGGTCTAAGTCCCAGGCCAGCAGCTGCGCCTTGTCCGTAATCTTGCAGCCGCTCACGAACTCAATGACCAGAATCCGGGCGGTACTGAACTCACGGTAGGGCTTCGGAATATAAAACGTCTGGTAATCAGCGTAGAGCTTGCGAAACTGCTCCATGCTGCGTGCCTCGGAGGTGTAGTCCAGCTCCTTGGTCATGCTGCGCTCGAAGGCATCGACCACGTCCTGGGGGTTGGCCAGGCCCTGCTTGCTCAGGAAGCCGCTGGTCAGGCGCACCAGCTCGTGCAGCAAAGCCAAATCCGAGCGCACTTTCTCCTGCACGCCGGGGCGCTGCACCTTCACCACTACTTCCTCGCCGGTCTGCAGCCGCGCCCGGTGCACCTGCCCGATGCTGGCCGAGCCCAACGGCACATCATCAAACTCCGAGAACACCTCGCTCAGCTCGCAACCCAGCTCCTGCGCGATGATGGCTTTCGCCTGCGC
>CAXUEM010000206.1:0-223 GCA_964249885.1 uncultured Hymenobacter sp.
CCGCAGCCGCGGCGGGCGCAACCGCAAGCGCGGGCCCAAGCCGGAGGGCGGTAGCGCTACCACTGAGGCGCCCACTCCCACTGCGTAAGGCAAACAAAAGGGCCGCTGAATTCAGCGGCCCTTTTGTTTGCCTCCGAGAAAAGTTCATCCTCACAACGAGGCGGGTTGGCAGTATGCTCGCCGGATTCAACTGCGTCATAGCGTCATATTACCTGTCCTACCC
>CAXUEM010000206.1:233-6081 GCA_964249885.1 uncultured Hymenobacter sp.
CTTCAGCAGGGGGTCAATCTGCAGGCTGTCCTGCCGCTGCCAGACCTGCACGGCATTGAACAAAAACAGCGGCGCGGCCAGCGCAAACAGCCACTGCCAGGGCGAGCGGTACGTGAGGGCCACAAACACCGTGGCGCAGCCCAGCCCCAGCAGCAGCAAGAGCCAGTGGTAGCGCCGCGCGTGCGCCGGGCCCAGCCGCACCGGAATGGTGATTTTGCCGGCTAGTACGTCGGACTTGATGTCGCGGATGTTATTCACATTCAGCACCGCCGTGGCAAAGCAGCCGAGCGCGGCGGCGGGCAGCAGCACGGGCAGCGGCAGGCGTTGGGTTTGCAGAAAATAGGTGCCGCAGACGCCCACCAGGCCAAAGAATACGAACACCGAAATGTCGCCGAAGCCGGCGTAGCCGTAGGGGTTGGCGCCGGCCGTGTAGTTCACCGCCGCCCAGATGGCGGCCAGGCCCAGCGCCAGAAACCCTAGAAACCAGCCTAGCCCGGCCGCGCTGAACTCCTGAAAATCGAGAGCCAGGGCCAGCAGGGCCAGGCCGCTGCCCAGCGCCAGCAGGCCGCAAATCCACATGCCGCGCTTCATCTGGGCGGGCGAGATGGCGCCGCTCTGCACGGCGCGCAGCGGGCCCTGCCGGTGCACGCTGTCGGCGCCGTTCTGGGAGTCGCCGTAGTCGTTGGCCAGGTTGCTCAGGATTTGCAGCAGAATGGTGGTCAGGGCCGCCAGCGCCACCACCGGGCCGTTGAACTGCCCGGCCGCCGCCGCCAGAAAGCCGCCGGTGAGAATGCTGGCCAGGGCCAGCGGCAGCGTGCGGGGGCGGAAGGCAGATATCCAGGGCGACATGCGGCAGTAATTAATGATTAACGCTCAACAATAAACGAAACAACGTCATGCTGAGCGAAGTCGAAGCATCTTGCGTGGGGAGGTATTCTAATCGTTGAATACCGTTAACTATTTCCCCACTTGAGATGCTTCGACTTCGCTCAGCATGACGTTGTTTTAGACTACGGCAGCAAAAACTACTTGCTGATGTCAGCCAGCAGCTCCTCGCTCATGGGCTTCACCTTGGAAGGGTAGAACTTCACGACGTGGCCTTTTTCATCGACCAAGTACTTGCAGAAATTCCAGCTCGGCGCCTCTGAGATGCCGCCGTTGCGGTCCTTGTCGGCCAGGAACTTGAACAGCGGGGCGGTGTCGTCGCCTTTCACCGATACTTTGCTGAAGAGCGGGAAGGTCACGCCGTAATTTTTCTCGCAGAAGGCGGCAATCTGCTCCTCGGTGCCCGGCTCCTGCCCGCCGAAATTGTTGGCCGGGAAGCCCAGCACCACCACTTTGTCGCCGTGCGTTTTGTAGAGCTGCTCCAGTTCCTTGTACTGCGGGGTATAACCGCACTCCGAGGCCGTGTTCACGATGAGCATTTTCTTGCCCTTGTACTGGCTCAGCTTCACGTCTTTGCCGTCGATGCTCTTGACGGTGAAATCGTACACGGTGCCGGCTTTGGCGAGGGCTTCGGGGTTGTTCATGGCGGGAGAAGCGGTGGAGGTGAAGAAGTTGCAGGACTGGGCGGCGGTAAGCGTGCCCACGGCGGCCAGGGCCAGCAGGGTAGTAGCGAAACGAGTCATATTGAGAAGGCGAAAAGTGAGTGCAGCCCGATAACCGGGCCATGCCGGCGAAGGTTCGGGCAAGATAGGGCGCGGAAGCTGGCAACCGGCGCTGGCAGGCGGCCTTGGGCACCGCCAGCAGGGGGTCGGCAGACTGTTTCTGGCTGATACCCCCTGCTGGCCGGCCCGGCGCTACGTGTGGGCGGGGTCAGCCACTTTTCCAGGTGCAGGGGCTGGTAGGCTCGCAGCTTGGCGAGCAAGGCGGCGGGCGTGGCAGCTTCGAGCAGTTGGCCGCGGTTTTCGGCGCGCAGCAGCTGGTCGTCGCGCATGCGGTCGAGGGCCAGCAGCAGGTGGTCGTAGTAGCCGGCCACGTTGAGCACGCCCACCGGCTTCTGGTGCAAACCCAGCTGGCCCCAGGTGAGCACCTCAAACAGCTCTTCGAGCGTGCCGAAGCCGCCGGGCATAGCCACGAAGCCGTCGGCCAAATCGGCCATCAGGAGCTTGCGCTCGTGCATGGATTTGACGATGTGCAGCTCGGTCAGCCCGAGGTGGGCCAGCTCCTTGTCGGCCAGAAAATCGGGGATGACGCCCAGCACGCGCCCGCCGGCGGCCAGCGTGGCATCGGCCACGGCGCCCATCAGGCCCACGCGCCCGCCGCCGTACACCAGCGTCAGGCCGGCTTGGGCCAGGGTCTGGCCCATCAGCTCGGCCTGCTGTTTGTAAACGGGGTCGGCTCCGGCGCTGGAGCCGCAGTACACGGCGAGGCTGTTCACGTTACTTTATTTTATTTAAAACTAACCAAAACGTCATGCTGAGCGAAGCCGAAGCATCTCTACCGCGCCGTTCGCACTATTCAATGATGCGGTAGAGATGCTTCGACTTCGCTCAGCATGACGTGCTTTTTTAACGCAGCCTGTTTACTAGCTACATCCGCTCCGGCGCTTGAATGCCCAGCAGGCTCAGCGCGGCCTTAAGCTGCTCGCCTACCCGCGCCGATAGCGCCAGCCGCAGGCCGCGGCGCAGCTCGTCGGTTTCGTTGAAGATGGGTACCTGAGTGTAGAAGCGGTTGTAGGCCTTGGCCAGCTCGTAGCAGTACTGCGCTACCACGGCCGGCGAGGAATTGCGGGCGGCTTCGGCCACGACGCCGGCGTAGCGGGCCAGCTCCTGCACCAGCTCCCGCTCGGCGGGATGCAGCTCAGTGAGTTGCGCGAAGTCAACCGTTTCGCCCAGGCCCTGCTCGGCGGCCTTGCGGCGAATGGCCCGGATGCGGGCGTGCGAGTACTGAATGAACGGCCCCGTATCGCCCTCCAAACTCACCGACTCCTCGGGGTTGAAGAGCATGCGCTTTTTGGGGTCGACTTTCAGCAGGTAGTACTTGAGCGCGCCCAGGCCCAGGGTGTGGTAGAGCTGCTCGGTTTCTGCCTCGCTCAGGCCCTCGGTTTTGCCTTTTTCGAGGGTGGCGGCGCGGGCGGCGGCTATCACGTCGCGCACCAGCTCGTCGGCATCGACCACGGTGCCCTCGCGGGATTTCATCTTACCCGAGGGCAAATCGACCATGCCGTAGCTGAGGTGGAAAATGCCGTCGGCGTAGGGCTTGCCCAGCTTTTTGAGCGCCGCCTGCAAGACCTGCATGTGGTAGTTCTGCTCGTCGGCAATGACGTAGATGGACTGGTCGTACTGGAAATCCTGGTACTTGAGCTCGGCCGTGCCCAGGTCCTGGGTGATGTACACGCTCGTGCCGTCGGCGCGCAAAACCAGCTTCTGGTCGAGGCCCTCGGCGCTGAGGTCTACCCACACCGAGGAGTCTTCTTTCTGGTAGAAAACGCCCTTTTCCAGGCCTTCCTGCACCCGCTCCTTGCCCAGCAGGTACACCTCGGACTCGTAGTAGAACTTGTCGAATTCGACGCCGATGGTTTGGTAGGTTTCGTCAAAGCCCTGGTACACCCAGCCGTTCATGGTGCGCCAGAGGCTGACGACGTCCTCGTCGCCGGCTTCCCAGCGCTGCAGCATCTCCTGGGCCTCGGCCAGCAGGGGGGCCTGGCGCTGGGCGATGCCGGGGGCCACGCCCTCGGCTTCGAGCTGGCGCACTTCCTCGCGGTAGTGCCGCTCGAAGAGCACGTAGTATTTGCCGGCCAAATGGTCGCCCTTCAGGCCGCTGGACGCGGGCGTTTCGCCGTTGCCGAAGCGCTGGTAAGCCAGCATGGACTTGCAGATGTGAATGCCGCGGTCGTTTACAAGGTTGACTTTCGTGACCTCGGCGCCGCTGGCTTTCAGGATTTCGGCCACCGAGTAGCCCAGGAAGTTGTTACGCAGGTGCCCCAGGTGCAGGGGCTTGTTCGTGTTGGGCGAGGAATACTCGACCACCACGCGGCGCGGGGCTTCGTCGGTAGCGGCGTCCAGCAGGGGGTCACCGGCCGGGCGCTGGCTTAATTCCCGAAACAGGCTCAGCCACTCGGCGTCGGCCACTTCCAAGTTCAGGAAGCCTTTCACAACATTAAAGCCGCTCACGCGGGGCTCGTGGGCTGCGAGCCACTCGCCCAGCTTCTGCCCGATTTGCTCCGGCCCCTGCCCCAGCGCCTTGGTGAGCGGAAACGTGACGAGGGTGAAGGCGCCGGCAAACTCCTTGCGCGTGGGCTGCAGCGGCAGTTGGGCCAGTGGTAATTCGGCGCCAAAAACGGCTTTAGCGGCCGTTTGCAGGGCGGTTTTGAGGTTTTGTTCTAACTGTTGCACGAGGGCAAAGGTACGGGCCGGAGGCGGGCGTTTAGTAGCCTTATTCGCCACCTAGTTCTTTATCTTTATTGCTATGACCAAGCTCCGCAAAAAGCTTTCTGTAGCCAAACGTATCTGCTTCTGCCCCACCTTAGCCGCCGTTCCGACAGTTGCGTGGCCCTGCAAAGCAGTTTTCTCTAGCGAGGCCGAATACGACCAATCCGTAGCTAGCGTGGTGGCGCGTATTCATAGCGGCTAGGTACCGTTGCGCCAACCAGACGAATAGCTTACCAAAACTTGAAGCAACAAGAAGCCCCGTCAGTGTCTGGCGGGGCTTCTTGTATTAAGAGCAATAAAGCTGTCCGCTTATTCAGTAAAGTTTGGTCTCCTGCCGAACTAGCTTATCCAAAAATGCACGCAAGCCAGTTTGAACATGTCACGGCTTGTTTTGACTAAATATGTAGTGCCCGAGCCAGTCCGAGGGTGCGGTCGACAAGATTGTTCTAAAAAATACGCGTTGTCGGACTCGGTAATTTTGATAAGCTTACACAGCCCATTTTCAGCCAGCGCTTTCGGTATCGTAACCCCATTGACCTGCATTTCCTCTCGTACCACCTGCTCCGTTCGATATTCTACTGGTTTGTCCAGTTGAAACCGGCTGGCGTTGTTCGCAATGTACCTGGTCGTTACTCGACTTCGTTGCTCTTCCAAACGTGTTGCGGGAAAGCGCGCCGGGTTAATGTCATGAAGCGCCAGCAAGTAATAATAGATGGTTCCTTCTACCGACGCTTTGCTCCACGCCGCAAGGTCTTGGCCTAGCAGGCGTAGAAAGAAGCTCGTCCGGGGCTCAGTTTCTAGTTGTTGCTGGAGCTGGATATACCGATTTAGCTGCTCTGTAAGCACCGCCTCGGCGTTGACTGGTTGCTGATGTAGATATGCCAGCAGAATATCATCGTCGAGGCTAAGCACAAAATCGCTGCGCTGGTTCACCTGCTCGGCCTGCTCCAGTTCGGTGCGTAAGACCTGTTCGAGCAAGGGCACTAGTTCGGCCGCTTTAATGGCCTGTCCTATTTGAAATAGATAACGGCGTTCCCACCTTGAATCGGTCAAGCGGATGTCCGGTGCCCGTAGAAGGGCCAATGCGACGTCCCGGTTAAGCAGCCAAAGAGGAGTTGCATTCACCAACTGCCTGACGGAATCGGTGCCGTGCCGAAGCTGAATAGTGGGCAGGTCCTGCATGCGCACTTCCACGGCCTGCAGGGGACTCGCAAAACTCGTCACCCTGCTCAGCAACAGGCAAAAAATCAGACTGCTCGCCAAAGGCATCAAGCGAAAATCTACACATGGCAACCAGCGGATAAACCAGAAAGGCTTCATGAGGACCAAGGTAGGGTTCACGAAAACAGTGTTGCTTAATTGTACACCAACGCCTTACAAGATAGGAACACGCGGCTTAACTACCTCATCCCGAAAAAGCCCCGCCAGTTACTGGCGGGGCTTTCTGTTTCTATCGCGGCTCATGCTAGTAGCTG
>CAXUEM010000207.1:0-1779 GCA_964249885.1 uncultured Hymenobacter sp.
CAACTCACTCAGCACGCGCACGGCCGGGATGTTGAGCGAGTAGGTGAGGGCGCGCTCCAGGGTTACTTCGCCGCTGTAGTGGCGGTCGAAGTTCTCGGGCCGGAAGCCGCCGAAGTTGCCCGGCACGTCCGGAATTTTCAGCTTGGGCGTGACCAGGCCGCGGTCCAGGGCCAGGCCGTAGAGCAGGGGCTTGAGCGTGGAGCCCGGCGAGCGTACGGCCCGCACGCCATCGACCTGGCCCAGGCTGGCAGCATCGGCAAAATCAGCCGAGCCCACGTAGGCTTCCACGGCACGGGTGCGGTTGTTCAGTACCAGCACGGCGGCTTGCGTGATGCCCAACTCGTGCAGGCGGCGCACGTAATTCCAGGTCAGGTTTTCGGCCTTGGCCTGCTGCGCTTTTTGCAAGGTAGAATGAATGATGGCCCGGCCCGGAAACTCGGCTGTCAGCCGCCGCGACAGATGCGGGGCCAGGGCCGGCGCGGCGCGGCGCCGGGCGTCGAGTGGTTCCAGCAGGGCATCGGCAATGGCCTGTTTGGGAAAAAGCTTTTCGCGCTCAAAGTAGCGCAGCCAGCGGTTGCGCTCGGCCAGAATCTCGCCGTTGTTTCGGCCCAAAACCAGGGTGCGCGGCCGGTTCGGGATGATGGCCAGCGTCACGGTCTGAGCCAGGGAAAGGTAGTCGGGCGGCTGCTGGAAATACAGCAGCGCCGCTGATTTTACGCCCTCGATGTTGCCGCCGTAGGGCAGCAGGTTGAGGTAGAGCTGGAGGATTTCGCTTTTGCTTAAATGCGCTTCCAGCTGCACGGCGCGCAGCATTTCGCGCAGCTTGTTGGCGGCCGTGCGCTCCTTGGGCTCCAGCAGGCGCGCCACCTGCATGGTGATGGTGCTGGCCCCGGTGGTGCGGCCGTGGCCGAAAACATTGCGCGCTGCCGCTTGCAGAACGGCCAGCGGATTGATGCCGAAATGATACCGGAAATACTTGTCCTCTTTGGCAATAATGGCTGCCCGCAAGGCCGGCGTGATTTCGGCCAGCTCGGTTTTCATGCGCCACTTCTGCGTGGGGTTCAGGTAGGCATGGAGCACGGTGCCGTCGGCCGCCAGCACGATGGGGGAGTAGCGCGACGCGGGTGGGAGCGGGAATTGACGGTCGAGCAGCCAAGCCAGGCCGGCCAGCAGGGGGAGGGCAAGCAGGTAGGGCCAGTGGCGGCTGATTTTCATGTAATAACGCGCTAACGTCGTTTCTCGCAGGGTTTCGCAGGGTTAGGCGCGAGGTTGCGCAGGGCTGTTCTGGAAAACTCTGCGAGAGCCTGCACTCGACCCTGCGAAACCCTGCGAAACCCTGCGAGAAATAATTACTGCACCCGCACCGTGCCGGCGCCATTGTAGGAGTGATACGCCGCGTTGTACATGGCGTCGGCGCTTACCGGGCCGAGCTTGAACGTGCCTTTGGAAACGGCGCGGGCCAAATAATAAAACACCTTGGGCTGGCCGCTGGCCGACGTGAAAATATTAATCCGGTCGTCGCGCACGTCGAGGTAATCGGGCTGGGCGGCGTCTTTGGCCCAGCTCAGCTCGCGCACGGCGCCCAGGCGCGGGTTCTCGATTTCCAGGCCGGCGGGCAGCAGGTCGGTGATGGCCACGTTCTTCACCGTGCCGGCCGCGTCGGCGGCTTCGAGGGTGATTTTAACGACTACCAGGTCGTTTTGCTGGAAGCTGGGCGAACCCAGCGGCTGGCCGGTGCGGGTCAGGAACTGGCGGCGCACGCGCAGGTAAGCGTCTTCC
>CAXUEM010000207.1:1789-4669 GCA_964249885.1 uncultured Hymenobacter sp.
GTCTTTGCCCGAAAACTTGCCGGCCGCCTTGCCATCGACGAAAATATTCGCCGCAGCGGTGCTGCCGGCGTTCTTGCGCGCGATTTTGCCCAGCGCCAGCAGGGCAAAGCCGCGCTCCTGGGTGTTGTAGTAGCCACCGCCGCGCAGCTGCCGGCTGAGCTGGGTGGCCATGGGGCCGATTTGCGGGTTCGTGGGGTCGGCTTCCAGCAGGGCGTTGAGCACCAGGGCCTGGTCGCGCATCGGCGAGTAGAACGAGCCGTCGAGGGCGCGGTTGGCGGCCCGCTCGCCGCCGAACTTGGCGGGCAGCAGCTGGCGAAACTCGCGCTGGTTGCCGGTCAGGGCCTGGGTGCAGGCTAACAGGAAACGCGAATCCTGGGCCAGCAGGGGGCGGTTGGCGCGGTAGTAGTTCACGGCGACGGGGTCTTGCCGGCCGGCCAGGGCTAATACATAAAGCGAGTAGGCAATTTCCTTTTTGGCAATGGTTTTCTCCCGCGCCAGGTTGTTGGCGTCGAAGTACTGGTAGGGTTCGGTTTCGCGCTTTTTGAGGCGGAATTGCAGGTATTTCAGGGTTTTGTCGAGAACCGGCTTGTTCACGGCGAAGCCGGCGCGCTGGGCCTCCTGCAGGAAGTGGGCGGCGTAGGCGGTGGCCCACCAGTTGTCGTAGTCGCCGCCGGGCCAGTAGCTCAGCGCGCCGTTGTAGAGCTGCTGGGCCTCGATTTTGCGGATGGCCTCCTGCACGTTGTAGTTGGGGTTATAGCGCTGCGCCTTGGGGCCGGCGCCGCTTTTTTGCTGGAGCGTGGCGGCCAAATCGGCGTAGTAGAGCTGCGGAAACGCGGCCGACACGGTTTGCTCCAGGCAGCCGTAGGGGTATTGCAGCAGGTAGCTCAAATCCTGGGCAAAGGCCGTGAGCGGCGAGCGGCTCAGCACCAGCCGGCTGCGCTGCGCGCCGGGCAGGAAGTCGGTTTTCAGGTTCAGCGGCAGCGTGGCGCCGGCCGCGACCTCGCCGCTGCCAGTGCGCTTTTCCAGCGGGGAGGCTGGACGGATGGGAATTTCTATTTTCTCACTAATCCTAAATACCGGTTTGCTGGCGTCAAGATTAGTAGAATTGCGCGGCTCACTAACTCCATTATTTTCATAGACTTTTCCGGCAATTTCAATAAAGCCCTGTCCAATGGATGAAGCCGAGTAACGATACATTATCTTGGTTTCAGCATGAGGTTTTAATCTTGCAGCGCCTGCTTTATAAGTGGGATTAGATGGGCCAAACGGACTGGATAATTCAGGTACTTGTTTTACAAGCTCACTGCTAGGCATCAGTATGACATCCAAACTTTTTCCTGTCGTGTTCGTCAGCGTTACCGGCACGTCTATCGTGTCGCCCGGACTCAAAAACCGCGGCAGCGCGGTGCTGATAACCACCGGGTCGGCCACCTTCATCAGCTGCTCGGCGTTGCCGAAAGCGTCGTTTTTGTAGGCCACGGCCATCACGCGCAGGGCGCCGCTGAACTGGGGTACGCGCACCTTGTAGCGCACTTTGCCGTCGCCGTCGGCGGTGAGCACGCCGCTCCATTTGGCCATCAGCTTCACGCGGCGGCTGGGCACGGGCGTGGTGCGGCGGCGCAGGTCGGCCGCGTCGCCGCCGCTGCTGCTGGTGCCCAGCTCGGGCAGCAGGAAGGGATACACGTCGTAGGCGTTGACTTCGAGGGCGCGCTTCTGGTAGAAGTAGCCGTGCGGGTCGGGCGTGCGGAAATCCTTGCGCTGCAAAATGCCCTCGTCCACCACCGCCAGCGTGACCTGGGCGCCGGGCGTGGTCGTGACTTCCACGGTCTGGAAGGTCTGGGAGCGGCTTTGCGTGGGCGCCTTGATGGTCACGGGCAGGCGCGAATCGGGCTTTTCCACCGTCAGGGGCACGAAGCCGCGGGCCACGGTGAGCGGCACCTGCTCGGCGCCCGGCCCCCGCGCCCGGATGGCCGTGGCCGTGACGTAGATATTGGGCACGTGCCCGGCCTTGATGTCGAGCTTGACTTGGGCCGACTTGGCGTCGGTGTTCACGTAGAAATGCTCCAGCACCCGGTCCCGCTCCACCGTGACGAGGATGCGGCCCGCGAAGGGCGTTTTCAGCAGCAGATTGGCCGTTTCGCCGGGCTGGTACTTGGCCTTGTCGGCCGCTATGCTCACCTCGCCTTCGGTGTTCACCTCGAAGGCGTTGGCCTGGGTGTCGCCGTAGCCGTAGGCGTAAAAATGCTGGGTGACGTAGGCCGCCGCGCCCGGCCGGCTCACCCGCACCTCGTACTCGCCCGAGGCCAGCGGCGTAAACCGGAACTCGGAGTTCGCGCCCACGGTCAGGTTTTGGCTTGAAATCGTCTGCTCGCGGCGCTGCGAATTATAGACGTAGCGCCCGCCCTGGCGCTCCAGCACGGTTTCCCAGAGCCGGCGCACCACCCGCACCTGGGCGGCGGCCGTGGTGGGCGCCCCCTTCGGCGTGAGGGCCAGCAGCCGCACGGCCAGCGCCTGCCGGGTGCTCACCAAATCGGGCAGTTTCTGGATGCCGAACATGGCCGCCTGGGTTTGCACCTCAAAAGTGGCCAGCCGGTTCACGGGCCGGCCGGTTTCGTCAAATACCGTTACAAAGGCCGCGCCTTCCAGCGTGCCGAGGTCGCGCAGCTCGGGCACCGGGAAGCTGGCCGTAGCCTGCCCGGCGGCGTCGGTTACGCCCTCGCGCAGGGTTTTGCCGAACCGTTCGGCCGGGCCAGCAGGGGGGGCGCCTTCGCCGTTTTCGTTTGGCTGCTCGTCGCGCCGGGGCCGGTCGCCGCTCTGGATGCGGAAGTCGTAGTCGGGGTGTTTTTTAGCTGAAAACAGCTTGGGCTTGAGCGAAAACTC
>CAXUEM010000207.1:4679-6072 GCA_964249885.1 uncultured Hymenobacter sp.
CACGGTGGCGGGCGCGGCCGTGACCGTCACCTTGAGCCGGTCGGGGATGAACTCCTCGACGCTGATTTTGCGGGAAGCCAGCAGCACGTCGTTACCGGTCAAAACTTCCATCGTGTAAGTGCCGGTCATCATGGTGGCGGGCAGGATGAAGCGTGCGGCGAACGAGCCGGCCGCAGTCAGCTGCTGGCGCAGGCTGCTGTACTCTTGGCCGGTGGGCAGGAGCAACCGGATTTTTAGCGGCAATCCAGCAGGGGGTGTCTGCCAGTCGTCGGCCCGGCGCACGATGGTGTTGGTCTGAATGGTGTCGCCGGGGCGGTACAAGTCCCGGTCGCCGTAGCTAAAGGCCTGGTAGTGGGCGGCGTTGCCCGTCAGCCCGCCCACCTCGAAGCGCGAGGTTTCTACCCGGCTGCCCTTGAGGTCCAGAAAGGTGAAATCGGCTTCGCGCACCCCGGTTATCATGCCCAGCCGAAAGCGGCTGGTGGCGGCCGAGGAGTCGAACTGCGCCACGCCGGCGGCATTGGTCTTCACGCTGCCCATCACCTGATTATTGGTGCTCACGAACTGCACCGACACCCCGCTCAACGGCTGCGCGGTCTGGATGGAGTTGGCAAACACGGTGGTCGTGCCGCGGGCCGACTGCTTCACAATCAGGCCGATGTCGGTGACGGCCACCAGCTTGTCCTGCCGCAGCCAGAGCCGCTCGGTGTCCTGCACCCGAATTACGAACAAGCCCTTACGCGCCCCGCTGAATTCTAGGTCTTTGAGGCTCAGGTTCAGCAACCGTAGCCCGCCGGCTTTGGGCAGCGCGTCCACCGACATGGTGCGCTCACTCAGCACGTTGCCCAGGCTTTCCACGTCGTAGTAGCGATAGCTGCGGTCCACGTACTCGCCGTCCTCGCTCGGCCCGCCGCCTTCCTCGTCCTCGTCGTAGCCCTCGTAGCCGTACTCCGGTTCGCCCTTCAGGAGCTGATTCAGGTTATTGGCGTAAATCTTGGCGATGGTCACCTTCACGCGCTGCACCTGATTGAGCCGCAAACCCAGGTTGCGGGCGCCCAGCGCATTGAGGTACACCGCTTTTTCGCCGTTGGCAAAGCTCAGGCTCGGCCGGGTGTCGCCCACCGAAACCGCCTGGCTAAACGCCGATTCCAGGGTGCCGCCCAGCGCGCCGCGCAGCCCGGCGGGCAAGGTGATTTGGTAGGTTTTGCCCACCTCGAAACCGCCTTTCAGGCTGAAGCCGCTTTCCTGGGCTTCCACGGCGAAGTTCACGGCGGGCGAGACTTTCAGCTGGGATTGTACTTCCTCGGCCGCCACGGGCTGGTTGGTGAGGATGTTGACGACCGTTTCGCCGTTAAGCAGCGAGGCCGTCAGCTCCCGGATTTCCAGGGTTTGGGGG
>CAXUEM010000208.1:0-4007 GCA_964249885.1 uncultured Hymenobacter sp.
GGGTTTCAGCATGCGGTGAGCAGAAAATGCTAAAATGGGCTTGGCCAAATATACCGCAGTTTAAGGCTTAAACGGTTTTAATGGCTGGAGCATCCCCGCAGCAGTCTGCCGAACGGCGGGCGCGGTGGCCTTGCGCGTACCAGGGCCGGTGGCGCCGCCGGGCACCAGGCGGCAAATCTTTGTATCAATACCGCACTACTCAAACCCCAGCCCGCGCCGCAGCACCTGGTACTCGGCCTCGCTGAGGTGGCCGCCGCTGGCCTGCGGGTGGCCGTGGGCGAAGTTTTCGGGCGGCGCCTGCCCGGTGCGCCGGAAAGCCTCGCGCAGCAACTCCGGGATGTGCAGGGCGCGGGAGGCGGCGCGGCCGGCCACGGCCACGCGCCCGTCGGGCAGGTAGCCGCGGTTGGCGCAGAGTACCACCCGGTCGGGCAGCCGCGAAATCCACTGCTGGGCCACGAGCGGATGAATCTGGGCCGGCGAGTTTATCTCGATAATGGCCACCGGCAGGGCATTAGGGGCCGTCTTGGGCGGAAATTTTGGCGGCAGCTTGCGGGCCTGCTGCAGCTCCTGGGCCACGGCGGCGCGGTAGCCGGCCAGCAGGGGGTCTTGGGCCAGCGGGCGCGGGTTGTCGTCCTGCAGCAAGTAGCGCAGGGGGCGGTCCAGGTCGAACTCGCCGGCGCGGCGGGCGGCGTTGCACACGGCCACGGCTTCCTTGAGCCACTTGGCCGTGAACTCCTTTTTTACCTCGGCCAGCGGCGGCCAGGCGGCTTGGTCGCCGAGGTCGGAAATCACGCCCAGCGCGGCCACCCAGCGCAGGTCGCGCACATCGGTTTCGGCGGCCAGCAGCTCGTAGGCCAGCCAGGCCGAGCAGGGCGTGGGCTCCAGGCCGTAGCCGGTGAGCACCGTGGCCAGCGGGGCGGGCGGCAGGCCCTCGGGAATGTGGTGGTCGACGTAGAGCACCGGCACGCCGTCGGCTTCGAGGGTGCCGCGCTTGTGCACGCCCAGGTCGGTCACAATCAGCGCGTCGGGCTGCCGGGCCAGCAGGGTGTCGCGGACCGAAGGAGTCAGAAACGCATTTTCGCCCTTGCCCGAGGGCCGCACCTCGACCTGCCAGCTTGCATTTATACGCGGCAGCCCGCGGCCGAACAGGGCGCCAGCAGCCAGCCCGTCGGCGTCGAAGTGACAGTACACCACGACCCGGCCGCCAGCCGGAATCTGACTTAGAAAAGCGCGAAACGGCGCTTGGAATTGCGGATATAAGGCAGACATAGGCAATGCGAGAAAACGCCCGGCAATGCCGGCCTAAGCTGCCATACGCGGAAAAAAAGAGCGCCGTTCTCCCAACCAGGAAAACGGCGCTCTAACTTAAGGCCAGCCCAAAGCTTGCGAAGCAAGTGGGTTTAGGGGCGGCTATCGCACTTCCAGCCGGATTTGCTCCCGTTCGGTGCTGCCCTGCACGACTACCATATACAGCCCCGACGGCAGCCCGGCCACGGAAAGCGGCAAGTCCTGCGGCCCGGCCGGCCGGGCGGTTTCGCGCAGCACCAGGGCCCGCTCCGTGCCCATCAAGTCCTGTACCGACACGCGGACCGTGCCGGCCTGCCGCAGCTCAAAGTGCAGCGTAGCCATGCTGGTGGCCGGGTTGGGTGAGACTTTCAGAGCAGCAATATTTTTGTCCTTATCCTTGGCTTTATACTTTTTTGCGACAGGAAAAGCGGATGAGTCAATGGGGGTCCACTCCGCGGCCGGGCTCGTGCGGAAGTTGCCCTGCACGGTGCAGGTCAGAGCGCAGTTGCTAACCCAGGTCGGGTCGTCGGCGGCGCTGGCCGAGCTGCTGCCCAGCGTACCGGGCACAAGCGGGTAGTTGTGGCCGGAGAGGCCGCCGGCGCCGTCGCTCAATGTCTGGCCGGTTGGGTCTTGCATGTCGTAGTACACCACGAGGCCGTACTGCGGCGCGCTCATCTTAGTGGTCAGGAATTCCTGCATCTGGGCGGCGCTTCGGTTAGAGTTCCAGACCCGCACCTCGCCCATCTGGCCCTGAAAGAACTCACCGAACCCCCCGCCGAACGGACTGTCGGCTCCCAGGCTCAGGGGCCCGGCCGAGTGGGGGCTGCGGGTGGTGGTCGGGGAGTAGGCGGCCTCTTTGCCGTCGATGTAGAAACGAACCCGGTAATTCACGTCGCGCGAGACGGCGACATGATGGCAGCCGCCGTCCTGCGGTAGACGCACGGCGGCCGTGCCGGAGCCGAAGTAGTTCTGGCCGCTCAGCTGCAGCAGCAGCTGGTCGTTTTGCACGAGCGTAAACAGGACGCCTTCATACGCATTGGTGTTGAAATTATAGCGTCGGTTGGAGAAGATGGTTTGGGCGGAGCGCACCGTGCCCGCCGGCAGTTCCGGCCGAATGAAGGCCTCGATGGCAAAGTCGGGCCGGTTCAGGTCGTTGACGTAGGAGTTGGTGTTGGGGATGGTTACCACGTCATCAACGCCGTCGAAACGTAGCGCCTCGTTGCGCGGGCCGGTGTTGACGACGCCGCTGTGCAGGATGTTGGCCGTGCCGCAGGCCGCTATCTTATTCGTGCAGGCCGCAGTGGCAGGCAAGCCCAGGCCAGGCGCCACACCCATGTTGGCGCCGGCATCGACGTAAAGCGTGGTGCCGGGTGAGAGCCGCACGTTGCCGCCTTCCTCGACGCAGATATACGCGCCCCAGCGCACCATCAGGTTGCCGTCGGCCACCAGCGTACCGCCGTTGCGCACCAGCAATGTGCCGCCCTCCCAGATATTGAGCGTGGAGCCGGCCTCAATCTTAACCGTGGCCCCGGCCTCCACCACCAGGGCGCTGCCGGCGTAGAATCCCACGCTCGTGGTCTGGGCCGGGCTGACTGAGCCCAGCACTACCTGCCCGCCCGTTGTGGCTGTTACCCGGCCCTGCCCCCGGAAGAGGATTTCCAGATGATCGGTGCGCTTGGTGTAGCGAAATAAACCAGTGGAGCGGTTTTGCCAGCGTGGCGCCGCGCCGCTGTGCAAGCTCAGCTCGGCCCCGTTCAAAACCAGTACCGGGTCAGTCAGAGTGACGCCCCCGGCGTTTTTAGTCTCGCGGCTGATGAGGCGGCCGGCGGTATCATATTCCTCCTGCACGTAAGTAGTAACATTGAACGAGTCGTTGCTACCATTTAAAACACCGTTGTCGGTATTATAATAGGTAACAGTAATGGAACCGTCTGGTTGACCTGGAAAGCCACCCTTAAACTTGCCGGTGGTTGCTGTTACGCGCGGCTCGATTTCGTCGGAGTTGAGGACCTTAAAATCGTTGGTGTTGATATTTGGCTCCGCCGAATTAAAGTTATAGTACCAGACTTCCCGCATCCGCTGATTATCCGCTGCACCCGCCGCGTCATTTGCCAGCGCTAGGCCGCCAAAATACTCCGTCATCGAGGTATACGAAGTATAAGTCAATGGATTCAGCAGCCTTCTCAGTGGCATCTCGTACCGCTCTATGTAGCCCAGCGCTGCATCTTCGTTATCCTCGTAAACACCGGCAGTAAGCGGATTGCCAACCGCCGCCAAATTATTTGGCCCGTCCCACAAGTCCAGCATAATGTAGCCCAATGTAAGCTCACTAACGAAGGGGTGCGTGAGATTAGGATTGTCGCTGGAGCCGAATCGCTTGCGTACGTGATGGCCCCCCACGAAGCTGCTGCCTGACTCCTGGTCTAACTCATAAGTCATCTCGTCCATGATGAAAGCAAAGCCGTTGGCGAAACCCTCCGATAAGGTCAGACCGGCGCTATGATTATTATAGCGCCCGGAGTGTTCCCCGCCCGGCCCTGGCAGTCCATCGCTGCGCATCAGGTCGTGCATGACGAAGTGCCCCAGCTCGTGCATGACCGTAATTTCGTCGCCGCGATTACTGGACCCTAAGCGGATGCCCCGGTCTCGCTCCCTGGCCCGGTAAAAGCCTGCATCGGCGTCGAGGCCGCCCAAGTAAACTTTCAGGTTACGACTAATTT
>CAXUEM010000208.1:4017-6054 GCA_964249885.1 uncultured Hymenobacter sp.
CCGCCAGCGCATTATAGACGTGGTCACGGCAGGCCATAATCCAGGTGAACGCCAACAGCCCCTGCGTTTCGGGCAACTCAATTTCGTTGCCCCGAATGGAGGCCACGCCGAAGGTCAGCGGGGTGAAAACGGTTTGGTTGGAGTTGTAGGGCAGGGCCCGGCGCGGCGTGTCGGAAATAATCGGCTCATCGGGGTCTGTCCGGCAGATGACAGTCTTTTTCCATACATCAATCATCTTAATGCGTAAGTAAACCTGCGCGGTGCCACTGTTACTCAGGCTGAACTCAAACTGCACCGTCCGGCTGCCGTTCTCAATCAGGTAGCCTTCATTGTCAGTATACCAGGTTTTGATGTGCTTGTCGCGTCCACTCACTTCCCGCCAGATTTCTACTTGCCCCCGGCGCAGTGGAATGCGCACACGGGGCCCATTATCCCGGGTGTGGAGCGAGAAAATGCGCTGATTGCTAATCTGCCCCTTGTAGCGGAAGCTTGCGGCCAGCGGCGCAGGGCCGGTGCCGGTGTTGGGGTCCTCCTGCTCCTGAAAGTAACCCGGAAAATCAGGATAGAGCTTCGGAATAGCATATGCCAGCCCGTCCACGAACTCCATGTCATATTCTTCCCCCTCGGCCGCCTGATAGTTGGCCGGAATGTCGGAGGATGAAATAGCCGCACGCGACACGTAGGTGCGGGCACTCGACGGCTTGCCGTCGTCGGTGAGCCACACGCGACCCAGGCTTTCGTAGTCGCTCTGGTCCCAGACTTCCACCGTGTTGTAGGGCGTGAAGTACAGGTAGCAGTCGCGCCGGTAGGGCCGGGCCGGAGCACCGGGGTTAGGTGCTACGCTCAGGTACACGCCCACCCGCACCGGATAGAAAGGGCGATTATTTGGGTCATAGGTGAGCTGAAAGTTTACCGTGCGTTGGCTGCCGGCCGGGAGCGCGCCCACGGCCCGCATGGCTGCATCGTCGTAGGTGAAGAACCCCCGGTCGTCTTCTATCGCCTGATAACCCGTTTGCGGCAGCGCCTGCCGTGCGGTTAGCTGCAACGCCACGGTGAGGTGTCCGGTAATGTTTTGTTCCTCAAAGGAGGTGAACTGCAACGCATATGGTGCGGGCTCAAAAATCTCGGTGCTGTCGCCGGTTTGGGCCAGCGCGTAGCTGCTGGTAAACCAGATGGCTAGCAGGAAGTAAAGTGCTTTCATGAAGAAGTAGGTGAGAGGTGAAAGAGGACGAAGAGGTGCGTTAATGCGGAGCGATATAATACTTAGCCAGTTCCCAGGTGCCCAAATTGGCATAGCGCAGGCGCGTGTAGCCAATCCCCCGAGTTAGGTGATAATCGTAGAGATACTGAGCGTCAGCGCGTGTTGAGTCGAAGAGGAACGGGATGCGTAAGTGCACAGAACGATTGAACATGCCAGCCGGGACGGTGACAGGTAAGGTGTCAAGCAAGGCCGGGCCTCGGTTAGCTATGGGTTGCCCGACTGAACGTTGCGGGTAAGACCACAGAAAGCCAAGCGGCGACAGGTTTGCTGCTCTGCTTTCTTGCGTGACGAACCACTGGCCATTTTCCTCTTGGGTGTAAAATCTTTCCAGGCCCCGGAAGCCATCAATGGAGCTGTAGCCTTTAAAGTAGCGGCGGTTGGAATGCCAGAGCGTGTACTGATAGAGTTCGGTGCAGGCGGGCATGCCATACGTTTTCTGGCCCGGCTTAAACACGCGCACGTTGCTGTAGGTGGCCGTCACCGTATCAACTTCCAGCGGAGAAGAGCCGCGCTTGTGATACACCCAGTACGAGCCGACCGGAAAGTGCCAGTAGGCCAGAAATTCAGTTGGCGCGCGCCGCACCTGCTTGCACTCGGCGGGCGGGTTGTTTTTCTCGCAGCTGCTAGCGCTGGTCAGCAGGGCGCCTAGTAATAATAAGCAATAGCAAGTTTTCATGGAAATTAGAAAAAGGTTGGCGCTTTAAATGTAGAAGATTAAATCGGCTATTAGTAGCTATTAAAAATATAGTCAATTATTCTTCATTCAGCGCCAAATC
>CAXUEM010000209.1:0-1609 GCA_964249885.1 uncultured Hymenobacter sp.
GCTTCATGTTTATTCTCTACCTCATTCTGTGGGTGGCCGTGCCGGTGGCCCGCACGGTGAGCGAGAAGCTGCAGATGCGCGGCGACGACGTGACGCTGGCCGGCATTGCCTCCTCACTGGACGCTGACGAAGGCCAGCCGGCGGGCGCGGCCCCCAATTCCCGTCCGCTGGGCCAGTTTCTGGAGGGCGCCGCCAAGGGCGCCACGCCCCTGCTCAACCTGCTTGGCACCGTCATTCGCTGGGGGGTAGCCGCGCTGCTGCTCGTGATGGGCATCAGCTCGCTGGTTACGCTGATTAGCTTTCTGGGCGCGGCGCTGGGCGTCTTCCCGGCCGAGTCCATCATGAACATCGGCGACAACGGGCAGGCGGCCAACTCCATTGTGAACTCCATCCCGGACTGGAGCGTGTTCTCGGCCTTGTTTGCCTTTGGCATCCCCATTCTGGCGCTGTTTTTCCTGGCTTACCGCCTGGTGTTTCGCCGCAGCCTGCTGGGGCGCAGCGGCAGCCTGGTGCTGCTGGCGCTCTGGATATTGGGCATCATCGGCACGGCCTTCGGGGCCGTGCAGGTGACGCGGGAGTTTCAGGAATCGGGCACGGCTGAAATGAGTACCCCGCTGGCGCCGTCGCGCTCGCGCGGCTACACCCTGGACCTGCGCAGCACCGGCGAGTACGTGGACTACGTCAACCTGCGCTTTGCCCCCGCCGACAGCGGCACCGCCGGCTCGGTAGATGTGCGCTACCGCGCCAAGGGCCGCACCACCGAGGCGGCCCGCCGCACCGCGTCGGCGTCGGTTGCCTACGGCTTCGAGCAGCGCCCCGACTCGGTGCTGCGCCTCGATGAGGGCATTGTGCTCAAGCCCGGCGCGCCCTACCGCGACCAGGACGCCACCGTAACCCTGCGCCTGCCCGTGGATAAAGTGTACCTGCTCACGCCCCGCTTTATCGAGCGTTTTCTGGAGGACGACGACTTCACGAACAACTACGTGCCCCGCGACCACAATGCGCACCGCGCCCGCTTCACGGCTCAGGGTCAGTTTGAGTGCCTGGACTGCCCGGCCCCGCCCCGCGACGAGGACGACAATGACGAAAACCGCGACGAGGACGGCGTGGACCTGAACATCAACGGCAACCAGATGAGAATTCGGGTAAACACCGATAACGACTCGGCCGCCGTGCAAGTAGACCTAAAGGAAGCCAACTTCGCCACCGACCCCGACTCCTACGGCCCGGCCCGGCGCAACTACAACAATCTGCGCGGCTTTGAGGCCGTCGAGGCCAGCAGCGCCTTCCGCGTGATAGTGCGGCGCGGCGACGAGTTCAGCGTGGAAGCGGCCGGCCGCGAGCGGGACCTGGGCCGGCTGGAGGCGGACGTGCAGGACGGCACGCTGCGCCTGCAGCGCGAGGGCAGCCGGGGCCTGCTGCCCAGCTTCAACCTCAACGACAAGCCCGTGCTCGTGACCATCACCATGCCGCGCATCAGCCGCCTGGAGCTGAGCGGCGCCTGCCAGGCTGATGTCGCGGGCTTCGGCGAGGAGTCCGCGGAGTTCGTGCTGGAAGAGTCCGGCGCCTGCACCGCCCGCATCTCGGACCTGAAAAGCGGACAGGTGCG
>CAXUEM010000209.1:1619-1962 GCA_964249885.1 uncultured Hymenobacter sp.
GCCTGAGCGGCGCCAGCCGCGCCGACCTGACCGGGGAAGCCAACCGGCTGGAAGTAGACGGCTCGGGCGTGTGCGTCATCAACGCCCAGGGCCTCCGGACCCAGAATGCCAGCTTCGACCTCAGCGGCGCCAGCACGGCCAAAACCAACGTCGAGAATGAGCTGCGGGCCGAGCTGAGCGGCTCCAGCCACGTCAAATACCGCGGCAGCCCGCAGCGCATCGAGAAGGATTTGAGCGGCGCCTCGTCGGTGAAATCGTTGTAAATCGACGTGAGCTACAATTAATCGCTTAATCAGTAAGCGGACCGCAACTCGGTTTTCAGCCGGCCAGCAGGGGGTAGCGT
>CAXUEM010000209.1:1972-5998 GCA_964249885.1 uncultured Hymenobacter sp.
CGCCCCCCCCCCGGGTTTCCCCCCGCCCCCGGGGGGGGCCGCCCCCCCCCGCGGGGCCCCCCCGGGGGGGCCGGCTTTTTTGTGCCCCAATACGGAGACGAACACCTGAAAAAAAGTGGAATCCTCTCAGGCAACCGCCCCAGCCCGGCCGGCATCTGCTTGGGCAGGGCCGCTGCGCGGCGGCTCAGCAGCGGTTTATCTGCTTCTCATCTGCTTCCGCCTTCCATCATGAAATTTTTTCTCTTAGCCGCCGCGGCCGGGCTGCTGTCCCTTCCTGCTCAAAGCCAAACTCAAACCAGCCCCGAATACGCGAAGCTGATGGACGAAACCGGCGCCGTGGTGCAGGCCCGGCAATTTTGCGAGGCCACTGCGCTTTTCGAGCGGGCTTTCCGGCCGGATTCCGCGCAGGCGTCGCCTTTTGATTTGTTTGCCGCGGCCATGTCGGCCGCGCAGTGCCCTGGCAAGCAGCCACTGGCCTGGCGCTGGCTGGGCCAGCTGAGCCGCCGGCGCCCGCTGCCCATGCAGCCCCGCGACCTCGACAACATTGCGGCCGACCCCAGCTTGGCTTCCTTGCGCGCCAACGAGCCTGCCTGGGCACGCTGGCTCACGGCCATGCGCGGCGCCGTGGCCGAGCAGGTGGTGGCGGAGCAGGCCCGGCGCACCCGCTGGCTAACCGAAACGCAGGCCCGGGCGCTGCCTTTACCATCGGGCGCCGACCGCAAGCGGGGCCGCATGGCGCCGGCGCCAGCGGGTTTCGCGCTCTATTTCAGCCCGGTGCCCGGCGACACGGTGCGGATGCCCTACCTCGTGCGGGTGCCCGCCGACTACGACCCCGCCCGGCCGGCGCCGGTGGTCGTGTTTCTGCACGGCGGGGTGGTCAGCATCGAGCAGTTCCAGCACGCCAACCCCGACGCTGTAACCCCGGAGCCGGTGTTTGCTGCCGCGCCGGCCAATGCGCTGGTGGTGTATCCGTTCGGCCGGACGAGCTTTGGCTGGGTGGAGCAGCCGGCCGCTTTTGCCCAGGTGCTGCGCATCATGGCCGAAGTAAAAGCCCGCTACCGCACCGACCCGGCTCGCACCACACTGGTGGGCATGAGCAACGGCGGCTCGGCGGCCCTCTGGTTTGCCGCGCAGCCGGGCGCGCCCTTCAGCCGTTTCGTGGCCCTGGCGCCCGCGCCCCAGCTGCCACTGGCTCAAGCAGAGTATGGTCCGCTCGGCAAAACCAAGCCCGTTTTAATGGTAAGTGCCCAGGATGATGACCTCTACGCCTACGCCGCCGTGCGGGCCGCCTACGACGCGCATCGCGCCAGCCGCCCCCACTGGCAGTTTCAGACCGTGCCGAAAGGCGGTCATGGCTTCCTGTACGGCCCCGATGGGCTGGCGCTGCTGCGGCAGGCGCTGCGGGGTGATGCGGCAGGTTCAGGAGGCAAGCGGTAGCCGTTTGGCTGTCGTTCTTAGCCTTCCTACCCCCTGCTGGCCTCCCCGGCCGGCACCAGCCCACGGGCCGCGCCCTGCGCCAGCAGAAACGGCAGCGCCTCGTCGAGCTCGTTTTTAATCTTGCCGTCCAGAATAGCCTCCATCACCACGGTTTTCAGCTCGCCTACTTCCTTAGAGGGTTTCAGGGCGAAGGTTTCCATGACGATTTCGCCGGTAATGACGGGCTTGAAGTTGCGCAGGTGGTCTTTTTCCTCTACCTCGCGCAGCTTCTGCTCGACCACCTCGAAGTTGCGCAGGTAGCGTTCCTTGCGCTGGTGGTCTTTGCTCGTGATGTCGGCCCGGCACAGCAGCATGAGCCGGTCGATGTCGTCGCCGGCCTCGAAGAGCAGGCGGCGCACGGCTGAATCCGTTACAATTTCCTTGACCAGCGCGATGGGCCTCAGGTGTAAGCGCACGAGCTTCTGCACCATGCGCATTTCCTCGCCCAGCGGCAGCTTGAAGTCAGTGAAAATCTGGGGCACCCAGCGCGCGCCCTTGTCCTCGTGGCCGTGGAAGGTCCAGCCGATTTTGGGGTCCAGGCGCTTGGTGGCGGGCTTGGCGATGTCGTGCAAAATGGCGGCCCAGCGCAGCCACAGGTCGCCGCCGGCGGCCACTACGTTGTCGAGCACCTGCAGGGTGTGGTAGAAGTTGTCCTTGTGGGCATGCTGGCCCACTTTTTCCACGCCGTGCAGCAGCACCATCTTCGGAAAAATCAGCTTGAGCAAACCCGAATTAAACAGCAGCTTAAACCCGTAGCTGGGCCGCGGCGACATAATAATCTTGTTCAGCTCAACCGTAATTCGTTCCTGCGACACGATTTTCAGCCGCGCCGCATTGCGCGGAATGGCGTCGTAGGTGTCGGGCTCAATGTCGAAGTCGAGTTGGGCGGCAAACCGCACGGCGCGCAGCATGCGCAGCGGGTCGTCGGAAAAGGTGATGTCCGGGTCGAGCGGCGTGCGGATGGTGCGGTTGCGCAGGTCCTCCATGCCCTTATAGCGGTCCACGAGCTGGCCAAAGTCGGCCTCATTCAGGCTCATACCCAAGGCGTTGATGGTGAAGTCGCGCCGGGCCAAATCTTCTTCCAGCGTGCCGGGTTCGACTTCGGGCTTGCGGCTCTCGGCGCGGTAGCTTTCGCGGCGGGCGCCCACAAACTCAATTTCGCCCGCTTCTTGCGTGGGCAGCATGGCCGTGCCGAAGTTCTTGAAAACCGTTACCCGCCCGCGCCCTTTCAGGCGGCGCCCCACGGCTTGGGCCAGCGCAATGCCGTCGCCTACCGTCACCACGTCGATGTCCTTGCTTTCGCGCCCCAGGGCCAAATCGCGCACGTAGCCGCCAATGACGTAGGCCGGCTGCTGTAGCTCGGCAGCGGCTTCGGCGATGGTGCGAAAGATGGGCAATTCGGGCAGCTGCGGCGTGTTCATGCGGGCAAAAGTACGGCTGCTACTCGTCCCTGGCGGCGCGGCCGCCAGGGACGAGTAGCGGTAGGCCGGCTCCGGAGCCGCGCTGCAGCTCATCACAACATCTCCATCCTTCCCGCTTCGCCAGCCCGGCCCCGGCGGCCCGCACCGGCCCGGGTGGCTGCCGGCGGGCTATGCAAGCACGGCCGTTTGTATTTCTAACCGTTTATATTTACAAACCCCACTGGCCAGCGGGTTTTATTGCTGAAAAATGGTCCCCTCATGATTAGCTCCCGGGGGCAGCGCCCCAGCCTGGCAGCGGTGCCTGGCACAAGAGCGGCTTCGCAGCCCCGGCCCTCGCCACGACGTCGTCGGCTGTGCCCGCCGCTGTCCACCAATCAGCCAATCGGTTTTCATCATGCAGCTCGTACATTATGAATCGAAATGTGCTACTCTTTTTACTTGCTTATCTGTTTTTTCAGCAGTCCAGTTTTGCGCAGGGCTACGTCTTCAACCACCTGAGCGTGGACGACGGCCTGTCGAACAACTCGGTGCTGAGCATCTGCCAGGACAGCCGGGGGTTCATGTGGTTCGGTACCTACCACGGGCTGAATAAGTACGACGGCTACCGCCTCACCCCCTACCTCTCCAACCCCCGCGACCCGGCGGCGCTCAGCGACAACATCATCACCTGCCTGCACGAGGACCGCCGGCAGAACCTGTGGGTCGGCACCCACCTGGGCGGCCTCAACCGCTACGACCGGGCCCGCGACGCCTTCGTGCGCTATACCAAAGAAAGCCAGCCGCCCTACGGGCTCAGCGCCAACAAGATAGAATGCATTTTAGAAGACAGCCAGGGCAACCTGTGGGTGGGCACCGACTTCGGCCTGAACCTGCTCGACCGCGCCACGGGCGCGTTTCGCGCCTTTTACGCCCGGCCCGGCGACAGCACCTCGCTCAACAGCAACCAGATTTATTCCGTCGTCGAAAACGAGCGGCACGAGATTCTGGTGCTCACCAACGTCGAGGGCCTGCACCGCTACGACCCGCGCACCGGGCGCTTCGTGCGGCTGGCCGGGCGCCGGCCCTGGCCGCAGGCCAAAACGGCCCGCCTCCTGGCCCAGGACGCCCGCCGGCGCTACTGGCTGGGCAC
>CAXUEM010000210.1:0-5984 GCA_964249885.1 uncultured Hymenobacter sp.
TAGCCGGCCTGGTCGCTGGCCCCGGGGTTCTGCTCGCCTTGGCTCACGGGGTCAGCAGCACCGCTGGCGGCGGAGCCAGCAGGGGGGGTAGCGGGGCGGGCGGCAGGCGCCCCTGCTGCTGGGCCCACCCCGGAGGGCGCGGCGGCCGAAGTGCCCGCGCCGTCCAGCTCGGCGATGACGGCGCCGATGGCGATGGTTTCGCCCTCCGCTACCCGGATTCGGAGCGTACCGGCTGCTTCGGCGGGCAGCTCAAACGTGGCCTTGTCGGACTCCAATTCAGCAATGACTTCGTCACGCTGCACGGCCTCGCCGTCTGTTTTCAGCCACTTGGCAATCGTGACTTCGGTGATGGATTCGCCGACGGCGGGGATTTTGATTTCGAGGGCCATAGAGTTTGAGACGCGAAAAGCGAAAAGGGTTAGGAAATAAGCGCGGTCGCTAGCGGCCGCAATACGGCACAAAAATGCCGCGCAATGAGGAGAGCTTCCCGCAACTCGTCGGGTTCCAACTTGTGGTTGGGCGGATAGCGAATATCAACGGCGTAATCGGCTAACTTATCGGCGGCGTCCAACTCAGCCGCTGAAAAGGCGGAGACTGCGCCCAGCTGTTGGAGCAAAGCAGGCAAGTCATGAGTTTTACGGGCTGGTAGCGCATAACCAATTAAAACAGCTTTGGCATATTTTTCTACCGCTTGCTGACAGCAGAAGGCTATGTGGTAACCATAGAATTCAGCATCGTCGGCATGCATGCGCTCTGCAACTCGCAAGTCAAGGTCAGCGACACTTAGCCAGCTTGCTACTAACAGTTGGTCGGCAGAATTAAGCGGCGGCATACAGAACCCGGCCTTCGTTGAATGCCTGCCGCTCGATGCTCCAACGAGCAAGCGCTGCTTGCTGAGCTTCCTCCGGAGTTCGCACCAGCACGTCCATGGGGATGCCTAAGCTGCGTACCAGCCGCCGCACGGCCAGTCCCCGAGCTTCACGCTGGGGCTGAACCCCGCTTTTCAAAATTAGCAAATCCAAATCCGAGTCTTCGGTGGGCGTGCCGTAGGCATACGAGCCGAACAGGATTATCCTATCCGGCCGGTAGCCTTCGACAATGCGCGCCACCACGGCCTGAATTTGTGCTTCGGTTATCATTTAATCACAGATTGTGCAGATAGGACTGATTTCTCAGATGAGAAAGTGAGCGGCTGCAATTGCGCTCCTACTCCTGCTTTTTGGCCGATTCGGCTACTGCCTCAATATTATCGTCCGCCACAGCTTCCTTGGGCTTGTCGAAGGCGCGGGCCACGATTTCCTTCTGCTCTTTGACGTGCACCTTGTTGTAGCCGGTCGCGGGCGAGGCCGAGGGTTTGCGGGCCACCACGTCTTCCAGCTCGCGGCGCATAAAGCGCAGCAAGTAGTTCCAGTAGCCCATGTTCTCGGGCTCTTCCTGCACCCAGTGCAGCTTGGCTTTGGGGTATTTTTTCAACTCCTCATCGAGCTGCTTTTTGGGGAAGGGGTGCAGCTGCTCCAGGCGCACGATGGCCACGTCGCGCCGGTCGGAGGCGCGCTGCTCTTCGAGTAAATCGAAGTAGACTTTGCCCGAGCAGAGCAGCACTTTTTTCACCTTTTTGGCCTCGGCAAAGGTGTCACCGAGCACCTCGCGGAAGGCGCCGCCGGTGAACTCCGCTATGGGCGAGACGCACAGCGGGTGGCGCAGCATGGACTTCGGCGACATCACCACCAGCGGCTTGCGGAAGGGCCAGGCCAGCTGCCGGCGCAGGGCGTGGAAGAAGTTGGCCGGCGTGGTCAGGTTGGCCACGATGATGTTGTTTTCGGCCGCCAGCTGCAAAAACCGCTCGGGGCGGGCGTTGGAGTGCTCCGGGCCCTGGCCTTCGTAGCCGTGGGGCAGGAGCATCACCAGGCCGTTCATGCGCTGCCATTTGCTCTCGCTGCTCACGATGAACTGGTCTATCATGGTCTGGGCGCCGTTGGCGAAGTCGCCGAACTGCGCCTCCCACACCACCAGCGCCGTGGGGTTGGCCAGGGCGTAGCCGAACTCGAAGCCCAGCACGGCATACTCGCTCAGCAGGGAGTTGTAGATGCGCAGCTGCTCGCTGTCGCTGCCAAGGTGGTTGAGCGAGTTGTAGGGCGCCGACGTTTCCGAGTCGTGCAGCACGGCGTGGCGGTGCGAGAACGTGCCGCGCTGCACGTCCTGCCCGCTCACGCGCACGATGTGCTTTTCGGCCAGCAAGGAGCCGTAGGCCAGCAGCTCGCCGGCCGCCCAGTTCAGCACTTTGGTTTCGAAGAACATCTTGCGGCGCTCCTTGAGCAGGTTGTCAATCTGCTTGAGCGGCCGGAAACCCTCGGGCAGTGTGGTCAGGGCCTGGGCCACGCGCTCCACAATCTCGGCCGTGATGCCGGTTTCGGGCGAAGACTCGAAGTCCTCGTTTTTGGCCCGGCGCAGGCTGCGCCACTCGTTCTCCAGGGTCTGGTAGTTGTAGGGCAGCGGCTTCTGCTTCACCAAATCCAGGCGCTCCTGCAGCATGTCGCGGAACTCCTTGTCCATCTGCGAGGCCAGGGCGGCATCCACGTCGCCGCGCTCCACCAGCATGGCGTTATAGACCTCGCGCGGGTTCTGGTGCTTGGAAATCAGGTTGTACAGCGTGGGCTGGGTGAATTTAGGCTCGTCCGACTCGTTGTGGCCGTGGCGGCGGTAGCACACCATGTCGATGAAGATGTCGGCGTGAAACTCCTGGCGGTACTCCGTGGCCAGCTGCACGGCAAACACTACGGCCTCGGGGTCGTCACCGTTCACGTGCAAGACCGGCGCGTCGATAATCTTAGCTAAATCCGTGCAGTAGATGCTGGAGCGTGCGTCCTCGAAGTCGGTCGTGAAACCCACCTGGTTGTTAATCACGAAGTGCACCGTGCCACCGGTTTTGTAGCCTTCCAGCAGGGACATCTGCGTCAACTCATACCCAATGCCCTGGCCCGCCACGGCCGCGTCGCCGTGAATGAGGATGGGCAGAATCTGGTGGTAGTCGCCGCCGTACTCGTGCTCAATCTTGGCCCGCACGAAGCCCTCCACCACCGGGTTCACCGCCTCCAGGTGCGAGGGGTTGGGCGCCAGCTTGAGGTTGACTTTCTGGCCGCCGCTGGCTTCCACCTCCGACGAGTAGCCCATGTGGTACTTCACGTCGCCGTCGCCCATGGTCAGGTCGGGCACGGCGGTGCCCTCAAACTCCGAGAAAATCTGCTCGTAGGTTTTGCCCATGATGTTGGCCAGCACGTTCAGGCGGCCGCGGTGGGCCATGCCTATCATCACCTCTTTCACGCCCAGCTCGGCGCCCTTGCCGATGATGGCGTCTAGGGCCGGGATGGTCGTCTCGCCGCCTTCCAGACTGAACCGCTTCTGCCCCAGAAACTTGGTGTGCAGGAAGTTCTCGAACACCACCGCCTCGTTCAGCTTCTTCAGAATGCGCTTCTTGTACTCCACGCCGGGGTTAAACGCCAGCGAGTCGCGCTCCACTTTCAGCTGGAACCAGTCCAGAATCTGGGGGTCGCGGATGTACTTGAACTCGAAGCCGATGCTGCGGGTGTAGATTTTCTCCAGCGCCGCCACGATGAAAAAAAGAGTGGAGCCCTGCCCCAGGCCCAGCTCGCCCCCCTGCTGGAAGCTCGTATCTAAATCAGCCTCGCTCAGGCCGAAGTCGGCTAAGTCCAGCCGGGCGCCGCGGTCTTTGCGCTCACGCACGGGGTTGGTTTTGGCGCGCAGGTGGCCGCGGCTGCGGAAGGCATGAATGAGGTTGCGCACGGCCGTTTCCCGGTCGGTGGGCGCGGTGCTACCCATGGCAAAGCTGCCGGCATTGTTCGTCGAGGCGCCGGTTTCAAGCACGCCGAAGCCGTCGGGCTGCACGGCGTCGGTAGCGGCCGGGGCCGCCGCGCCGGTCAGAGCGGCTGCCGGAGTCGGGGCCGCAGTGTTGGCTGCCCCCCCAGCTGGCTTGGCCGCGCCATTGCTGGCGGCTCCGTTCAGCGGGGCGGCGCCGTCTTCCGGAAACTGCTGCGAAAAGTCAAAGCCCTCAAAAAACTTGCGCCAGCCAAAATCAACCGATTCCGGATTTTGCTGGTAAGCCTGGTAAAGTGCCTCAATAGCAGCAGTGTCGGCGTTGGCGACGTAAGAGTAATTGTCCATATTGACGTTACGGAAAGGCCTGGTAAATGGCAGCGGCGTAAAGGTAGGAAGCTAAACCGGTCCATAAAAACCAGTATTCGGCTGAACAAATACGGCTTAGGGACAGGCTCTTGTATTTTAATATGGCCCCGAGAATTGCAGCCCGCGGTCAATCTATCCAAAATAAATCAACTCCCGGCTGCTTGGCCGGCCTCAATGCGTCCGGCCCCAACCAAGCCGCACTACGGGGCTAATGCTGACTTTATAGTCTAGGCCAGCAAGCTCGCAGGTCCCACCACCCCGCCGTAACTACCTATTAAGCACAACCCACGACCTCAAATAAGTCTTATATTTGTGTAGTCTCGTGCGGCACAGGAGGCTATGCTTTTTCTCCGGCTGCCTTCTCATTCCGGCCTTGAAACCTACGCTGGCTTATCTGCTATCCGCGTTGCTATTGTTCCAGTCGTTTGGACGGGAGCTGCTGGTGGTTAGCTATGCGCTGAACAAAGCCCGCATCACGGCGAGGTACTGCGAAAACAAGGCCCGTCCGCAGCTGCGCTGCGAAGGCAAGTGCGAGCTGGCCCGGCAGCTGCGCCGCACCGAGGGCTCCGACCAGAAGTCGCCCAGCGGCGCAGTAGATAAGGTAAAGTTTGAGGTGCTGCCCTCCGGGACCGGTTTCTCTTTCGCGCCGCCCCGGCGCTGGCGGGCCGCCGCGCCAACCTATGCCCCGGCGCGGCTGGCATGCTACGCCGATGCCCCGGCGGCGGGCGTGTTCCGCCCCCCCCTGCTGGCTGGCTGATAGCGAGTTGCCCGGCTTCTCTCGGAAGCCGACACTCTTTTTAGAGTCCCGCCGTTTGTCCGGTGGGCCCTGCCCGGCGCGTGTCTGCGCGGGCGCTTTATCAGTTAACCGCGGCTGCGGCCGCCTTTTCCTCCTGCTTTATGTTTTCCGCGCGTTTTTACTCGCTGGCCTTGGCCGGTGCGCTGGGGTCGGGCTTGCTATCTGGCTGCCAAAAAGATTCTGATGCTGCCATGCCAGAGGCGGGTCCGTTTTCCCTTGAGGTGGAAAACCTCGTCGGCAACAAGCCGCTGACGCTGGACTCGGAAACCTACGTTACTAGCAGCGGCGACCAGTTCAAGGTCAGCACCTTCAAGTATTACCTCTCCAACGTGCAGCTCAACCGGGCCGACAACACCAAGTACCTGGTGCCCGACAGCTATTTTCTCATCGACCAGGCCAGCCCCGGCAGCCGCACGCTCCGCTTCAAGGACGTGCCGGCCGGCGACTACACCAGCCTCACGTTCACGGTGGGCGTGGACAGCACCCGCACCAAGGCCGGTAACTTCTCCGGCGTGCTGGAGGCCGATAAGGGCATGTTCTGGGAGTGGACCAAAGAGTTTATCAATGTAAAGCTCGAAGGCAGCTCGCCGCAGTCCACGCGCGGCGGCCTGGTGTTTCACGTGGCCGGCTACCAAGGGGCCAACGGGGCCAACAATACCATCCGCACCGTCACGCTGCCCTTTCCCAACGGCGGCAAGCTCCTGATTCGGGCCGACCACGCCCCCGAAGTGCACCTGCACACCGATGTGCTGCGCCTGTTCGGGGCGCCAAACACCGTGCGCTTCGCCGAGGTTAACACCGTGCACCACGGGCCTTGGCTCGTGAAAATCGCCGACAACATCGCCGCCGGCATGTTTCGCGTTGGCCATATTCGGGCGGAATAGCGACTTGGCGGACGGACTTGCTGCTTAACACTCCTTGCGCCGAACGGGAACCAACGCACCGGCCGCACCCTTTCTAAACTGAACTTACTTGGCCGGAAGAATGA
>CAXUEM010000211.1:0-5976 GCA_964249885.1 uncultured Hymenobacter sp.
GAGCTGAGTGGCACCGACTCGCTGCGCGCCCAAATCATCTCCGGCAAAAGCGAATCGCAGATTCGCCGCACCTGGGAGCCGGGCCTGAGTAATTTTAAAAAGCTGCGCACCAAGTACCTGCTTTACCCGGAGAAGTAGCCAGCAGGGGGTTTCTGCGCGAGTTATATCGCGGCCACTTCCACTGGCCACCGTTTAGCGCGCAGCGCGTAACGGTAGGCCGAAAAGTGGGGTGAGTCTCCCGACTCACGGCCGCGCAGCGGCCAGCCGTTACGCGCCAGCTGAGCCAGCAGGGGGTTTCTGCGCCGCTTGCTTATCTCCTTCATTTTTCTTCCTGACCATTCAATGACTGCTGCGCCGCTACGCCTCATCTTTCTGGGCACGCCCGATTTTGCCGTCTCCACCCTGGAGGCCCTGCTGGTCCTGCCCCAGGCCCAGGTGGTGGCCGTGGTGACGGCACCCGACCGGCCCGCCGGGCGCGGGCGGCAGCTGCAGGCCTCAGCCGTGAAGGAGGCGGCCCTGGCCCGCGGCCTGCCCGTGCTACCGCCCACCAACCTCAAGTCGCCGGCGTTTCAGACCGAGCTGCAGCGCTACGCGGCCGATTTGCAGGTGGTGGTGGCCTTTCGCATGCTGCCCGAAGCCGTGTGGAACATGCCGCGCCTGGGCTCGGTCAACATTCACGCCTCGCTCCTGCCGCAGTACCGCGGCGCGGCGCCCATCAACTGGGCCCTGATGCACGGCGAAACCCAGACCGGCGTTACCTCCTTCTTTCTGCAGCACGAAATCGACACCGGCCCGCTCATTTTCCAGGACGTGGTGTCCATTGCGCCCGAAGACGACTTCGGCACGCTCTACGACAAGCTCAAGGTGGCCGGCGCGGCGCTGGCGGCCCGCACGGTGGTGGCCATTGCCGAAGGCACCGCACCCAGCCTGCCCCAGCAGGCCAGTCCTGATTTGCGCCCCGCGCCCAAGCTGAGCAAGGAAACCGGCCGGTTGGACTTCACGCGACCCGCCCAGGAGCTGGTCAACCAGGTACGCGGCCTCGCCCCCGTGCCTACTGCCTATACCCAACTGCCCGATGGGCGCGGCCTCAAGGTGTTTCGCGCGGCGGTGGCCGAGGCTGAAACCGAGGCTGCCGCGCCCGGCACCTGGCTCACCGACGGCCGCCACTACCTGCGCGTAGTCACCGCCGATGCCCTGCTGGATTTGCTGGAAGTGCAGCTGGAGGGCAAAAAACGGCTCGGCGTGGCCGAGTTTCTACGCGGCACCAAACTTCCTACTTCCTAAAAAACATGCTCGCTCTTATCGTGGCCGTGGCCGACAACGGCGTCATTGGCCGGCGCGGCCAGCTGCCCTGGCACCTGCCGCTCGACCTGAAGCACTTCAAACAGCTGACCCTGGGCCACCCCGTGCTCATGGGCCGGCGCACCTACGACAGCATCGGGCGCCCGCTGCCAGGCCGCACCAACATCATTATTACCCGGCAGCCGGACTGGACGGCGCCCGGCTGCGAGGTGGCGCATTCGCTGGCCGAGGCACTGGCAATAGCCGCCACCCGGCCCGGTTCCGACCTCGTGTGCGTTATCGGCGGCGGCGAGATTTACCAGGCCGCCCTGCCTGCCGCCGATGTCATTTATCTAACCGAAGTGCACCACGCCGTGCCCGATGGTGACGCCTTTTTTCCCAGCCTTTCACCCACTGACTGGCAAGAGCAAACCCGCGAGCGGCACGAAGCCGATGACAAGCACGCCTTTGCGTTCAGCTTCGTCACCCTGCGCCGGCAGTAGAACAGTTTAGAGTTAAAAGTGAAGAATTAAGAGTTAAAAAAACCTGGCTACCATTGCGGCGGCCAGGTTTTTTTAACTCTTAATTCTTCACTTTTAACTCTAAACTCTCCCAGCTACCGCAGCAGCACCAGCTTGCCCCAGTCTTTCTTGAAGGCCTGGTCGCCGGCAGTTTTGCGGTGCTCGAAGGTACCCGCGGCTTCATCCAGGCTTACGCGGTAGAGGTAGGTGCCGTTGGCCAGCCGGTCGCCGTACTGGTCGGTGCCATCCCACTCATACTCAGTCATGTTGTTGCCAATGTGCAGGGGCCCAAGGTCGGCCATGAAAATCTCCTTCACCACCCGCCCGGTCAGGGTCATAATCTGAATTTTCATGTTGCGCGGCAGCACCTCGCCGGTGAGCGTGAACACGAAGCGGGCCTTGCTGGTGACGGGGTTTGGGTAGGGGAATACGTTGGTGATAGTCGACTTGCCCACCACCTCGAAGCTCACCTGGTAGTCCTGGGTGCCGGCCCGGGCGTTGGCCGGGTCGCGGCCCTGCACCCGCAGCGTGTACTTGCCATCGGGCAGGCGGCCCAGCTTGCCGGGCTCGAACTTGAGCGTGGCCGTGGTGCCGGGCCGCGAGGTAGAGTCAGCCTGAAAGCTCACCAAGTTGCTCTTTAGGTCAATCACCTCGGGCGTATCATCGCCCTGCTGCAGCAGCACCGTGAAGTAGCGGCTGTCGCTGATGTGGCGCAGCGAGCTTTCGTCGCGCAGCTGAATGCTGATAACCGGCGTGGCCGACACCAGTTCGCCGCTCAGGATGCGGCGGCCGTCGAAGGCCACGTCCAGCACCGGCGGCACGTTGCTGTCGGTCACGGTGAAGGGCGGCAGGGTCAGCAGGTTGTTGAAGCGGTACAGCTCGGGCTGGGGGCTGGGGTTGCCTTGCAGCGGGTTCACCTCGACCTGGGCCGTAAGCTCGCCGTACAGGTCGCGCACGTCCAGCCGCACGGGGAAGGTCACGCTGGCGCCCGGGGCGGGCGCGTTGGGCGCCGCCACCAGGGCCGAGCGCACTTCCTGCCCGGCCCGGCGCACGCTCACGCGGGCGTTGAGCGGGGTGCCAAAGGGCAGGCCCGACACGTTCTTGAACACCACCGGAAATTCCAGGAAGCCACCTGTGGCCTGCTTGGCCAGCGCGGCCGCGTCGTAGACGCCGGCCGGGGCCAGGTCGCGGCGCACCACGCCCTCGGGCACGCCGGCGTAGGTCAGCAGCCACTGCTGGAGTTGGGGCGGGGTGCGGTTTTCGGCGTCCAGCAGGGTCAATTCCAGCTGCAGGTACGGAAACTGCGCGGCCGAAACCTGGCTCAGGTCCAGGGCCCGCTCGCGCACGTCGGCGTTGAGCACGCGCGACTGGCCCTGCTCGTCGTAGCCCAGCAGGCGCAGCTTGTAGGTGCCGGTGGGCGTGACGGGGCGCACGCTGTGGTAGAGCGTGCCCCACTGCTGGGCCGGCCCGATGCGCGTCGAGCTGACCGTGCCCTGGCTGCCGTCGGTGCGCAGGGTGCCGGTCAGGCTGATAATCTGCCGCTCGCGGGGCAGCGCGCCGGCCGCCAGGTCGGGGCCGGACTCCTGAATCAGGCGGCCGCCGTTGGCCCGCTTCTGCGCGAGCAGGGCGAAGGGGTCACCGTTGCGCAGCTGGTTGTTGGCTATCAGCCGCGAGCCCAGCAGGGTGCCCAAGGCGCCGCGCACCGACGCTGGCAGGGCCGCGTAGCGCAGCCGGTTCATGCTGACAAGCGCGACGTAGGCGCCGTCGGGCACGTTGTTGAGCAGACTCACCAGCTCGGCCTGCCGGGCAGCGCTGTTGTTGAGGTTGTTCAGCGTATCAGCGGCGTTGGCGGGGTTGGCCCCGAAGACGTAGAACTGCTGCACGCCCCGGCCGCAGGTCAGGTAGTTGCCCGGCACGGCCAGGGGCTGCAGCGTGCGCTGGTCGTACACGGCCACCAGCAGGCCGGGCGCATCGACGGCGCAGGCTAGCAGGAAGGGCGGCACCAGCGGGTCGGCCATGATGCCGAACATGCCGGCGCTGAAGGTTCGGGGCGGCGACTGCCCCGCCGGCACGGCCGGCCCGCCGCCGCCGGTGCGCAAACTCAGCGGCCGGGCTTCCTCGGCGAAGCGCCAGCGGCTGTCGGGCGCGCTCACGGTCAGGCCTTGCAGGGTGTTGCGCTCAAACTGCCCGTAGTGGCTCTGCGACCAGCCGCCGCGGCTGCCGGGCACGTGCCGGAACGAGCTGACCACCCAGCGGCGGTCCTCGTCGGGGTCGGCGCCGGGCAGGGCAAAGCGCACCCGCCAGTACCAGACCACGCTGTCGGGGGCGCCGGCCCCGAGGGCAGGCAGCGTGGGCTGCCAGTCGGCCGTGAGGGTGCCCTCGGCGGTGTGGCGCCGCAGCAGGCGGCTGTTGAAGGTGGGCACCGTGTCCAGCTCAAACTCGTAGCCGCGCAGCGGGCCCAGCGGGTCGTTGGTTTGGGCTACCAGCAGGGGGGTAGCCGTGGGCACAAGGTCAAACTCGGGCGGGCTGAGCAGGGTGATGCCCCCACTCAGGAAGGTATAAGTAAGCTGGGCCGAATTGTTGGTTTCGCTCTGCTCGGCCACGCGGTTGCGGTAGTCCAAAGCCACGCGGAACGTGTTCTGGCCGAAAACCTCGCCCTCGTTCGTGAGCACAAAGGCGTAGGTCGTGTCGCGGCCGCTGGCCTGCCGGAACCGCCGGATGAGGCGCTCGTCCGGGCGCTTGGTGCCGCCGCGGGTGCTGTATTGCCGGATTACTTCTATCTCGACCGAGTCGCCGGTTACGCGGCCGGGGTTTGTCACGCTGATGTTGAGCACAAACTCCTTCGCACTGGCGGGCACCGCGCCGGCGTTGGTGGCCGTCAGGCCCAGCGAGAGCCGGGCATCAGCGGCCACAAAATCGGGGCGGGCGGGGGCAAATACCGTCAGGGCCGGGTCGCCGTGCCAGATAGTGGACAGCAGCTGCTCGGCCGCAATGCCCTCGCCGTAGGCCAGGAAGCTGGGGTCGCGCTGCAGGCGGCGCGCCACTTCGGCGTAGGTAGCCGACACGGTTTTGCCGTACCACTGCGGGTCGTTCAGCAGCAACCCGTACAACAGGTCCTGGGCCTGGTGCAGGGGCACGGCGAAGCCAAAGCCCGACTGCCCCATAAGCGCCAGCGCACCGCGGTCCGGCGTGAAAATCCAGTTCTCGGCGAAGGTGGGCGAGTTGACAAACAGGCGGGCCGCGTCGCAGCCGTTGTAGAACAGGAAAGGGTACTTGCCTTTATTGTTATAGTTCAGCGCTGGGTCCGACACGTCGCCCAGGTTCATGTTGAACGCAGTGTTGGAGCCGTGGCCGAAGTAAGTAATCAAACCAAGGCCGTCATTCAACTCGTTAGAGATGTTGAGGAAAATGCCCAGCTGGGCCGGGAAGTCGCCGCGGTAATAGGTGCGCACCACCCGCCCGGAGAACGGCGGGCGCACAATCCGCCGGTTGTATGCATTGATGTAGGCAGCAAACTGGCTGTATTCCGGCTCGCGGTTGCCGCCGGCCATGCTCAAGGCATTCGTGCGCCAGTCGGCTTGGGCGTTCTGGGCGTTTTCGCGCAGCTTGTTGAGGTAGATAATAACCTCCTCGGGCGTGCGGGCCGTAATGCGGCCCGTGGGTAGGCGCGCCGTGTAGTTGCCATTAGGCCAGTCGGCCGACAAAAAGTTGTCTGAGGTCGCGCGGGTCGTGGTCGGCACCAGGTTCAGGTCGTACTCGCCCAGCGTCCGGATGGTGGTGAAGGTGCGCGTGTTGTTAAATCCGCTGCCCGAAATCAACGGCTCGCTGGGCCCGAGGCCCTTGCCCAGCAGCAGCAGGTGGCGGGGCTGAGCCGCGGCCGCCGGGGTGTGGTCGGCCAGCCAGAGGGCAAAGTTGCGCAGGGCCAGCACCGAGCGTTCGCCGTAGTGAAACTGGTCGTAGAGCAGCCCCGAGGTCACCATCAACGTGTCGTGGCGCCCCCCGGCGGCCGAGGCGCGGTACTCGGCGTAGGCGCGGGCGGCGTTGGGCACGCCGCCAGCCGGCTTCATCAGCTTGGGGGGGGTGATGATGATAAAGTGGGGCCGCGCGGGGTCAATGGCCCGGAACGTGACCGGCCGGGCCGGCTGGCCTGGCGCCAGCGGGCGGGCCGCGTCGG